>CANLEG010000005.1 GCA_947489605.1 Actinomycetota bacterium | reverse complement strand
TTTTTGGAATTGCCGCCAACAGAACCGCTAAACCTTTTCTTGGTTCATCAAATCGTCCAATGAAGCCAAGAGTGTTAGGCAACGCCCATTCAGATCTCACGCCGATCTCTTCAAATTTACTTGTGTTAATTCCATTCGGGATAACGACTGCCTCGGTATTGAAACGATCTTTCAGTGTTTCTCGTGCAATCTCACTCACAGCAATCTTCGCTGTGATTCTTTCAATTAATGGATCGAGCATTGTTCCTATTGCATTCGCAACTTTTTGTGGATTATTTGCCGCATGAAACGTTGCCACCATCGGTCCGTCTCCAGCCCAACCCGCAAGAAGTGAGAGTGAAGGAATTGCTGGCTCATGCAAATGAAGTAAATCGAAATCGCCATTGCCTATCCATTGCTTAACTCTTGAAGAAGCTAGTGGACCAAAAATAACTTTAGCAACTGCTCCGTTATATGGAATCGAGATTGGACGACCAGCTGAAACCACCCAAGGTTCAATATTTCTATCTTCATCTGTAACCGGGGCCAACACGGATACTTGATGTCCGGCAGCAATTAGCCACTCTGTTAATTCTTTTATATGAATTTGAACTCCACCCGGTGTATCCCAACCGTAAGGGCAGACAATTCCTATTTTTAGGCTACGCATTTCTGTCCTGAACATTGTTGTCGCCCAGCCAAATTCTTTGCAACATGTGCCAATCAACAGTGTGAACTCGCAGTTGTTTGGCAAATCTATCTGCCATAACTTGCGTCATTGCCGCAGTCTTTTCTGGAACGGTTCCACTCTGCGGAACCTTAATCGCCTCTTCAAAAATTATCCGAATTCCCACCTCTTCATATTTCACATATGCAGTTATCAAATCTGCACCGGTTTGAATTGCTAATAGTGCTGGCCCGGCTGGCATTTGTGCACCTTTGCCGAAAAATTCCACCGGGATGCCGTTCTTTGATAAATCTCGATCTGCAACAAGTGCAACAAGTTTCCCAGCACGAAGCCGTTGCGATAGCACTGCAATGCTTCTGGAGTCTAAATCTAGAACTTCCATTCCAATCGCTGTTCGATACTCGAGAAACTTGCGGAACAATTTTTCAGGTTTTAAGTGCTCTGCCACAGTAGTAAGTGGGATTCCGGTTGCACAAAAATATGCTCCAGCATGATCCCAATTTCCAGCATGTGGGAGCGCGACTATGCATCCTCGTTCAGCAGCGATTGGGTCGCGTAAAAAATTCTCGCTATCACAAACCGTTGTTGCGATTAATCGCTCTTTGCTCCAACTTGGAAACCTAAAAGTGTCACACCAATATCGAAGATGTGAACGCATACCAGCGTTAACCAAAAATTCTAACTGTGCATCATCTAATTCTGGTCGCACTCTTTGAAAATTTGTTCGCAGTCGAGTAACGCTTTTCCCATTGCGGGCATACAGGTAATCGGCAAATTTGTCTGCCAAGGGATATACGCTGCCTTCGGGTATCCATCGAATGATTTTCCACGCGATGTTGTATCCCCAATAAACTAAAAAGTCACTCATGTTTTATTTTGCACCAACATAAACAATTTTTAGGCGTTGCAGAACTGTTACTAAACTTACGATTGCAAGAATCCAGAATCCAATCGCCATTACATATGGAACGCCTAGTCCAGCAAAGCCGGTAGTAGTGAGCACAATGATTATGCGTTCGCTTCGTTCCGCCAATCCCCCGTTGCATTCAATACCAAGGGATTCTGACCGGGCCTTTATGTATGAAATTAAAAAACCGAAGACAATCGATAGCAGTACTAACGGAACTAATGGATCTTTAGTGTCAATGCAGAACCAGAGAACTGACCCAAGGATTACGGCATCAGTTAGGCGATCTAGGGTGGAATCTAAAAGTGCACCCCAGGCATTCGATCCCTTTTCTGAAAGTCGCGCAATCGTTCCATCTAACAAATCAAAGAGAACAAAGACAATAATTAACATCGTTCCAAGAAAGAACTGCCCTCGCGGAAACGTAAAAATTGCTGCCAAAATTGTAAATAGCGCGCCAATCGCGGTCACCATATTTGCACTTACGCCTAGTTTTATTAGGCCACGGCAGATGGGCGTAATTAATCTAGTAACTGGGGCGCGTAATGATTCTTGTAACATCTTTCCCATCGTAGGCTTGGTTGTTGTGAGCACCCAAATCTTCCCACCAATTACGCCCAAATTGCAGGTTTCTATAGTCGGCAGATCGAGTGGCGAAATCACCGAATATTTTGGCCTTGCTCAGCAATCCCCTGCGACTATCGATTCATCCGATGCGGCGATATTTATCGTAAGCGCCATTGATGGAATTTCTTCTACTGATATTGATATCTGGAACTTAGTTCGTGAACTTTATATACCTTCATTGATTTTGATTACCGACTTAACTAATGGCGAAACCGACTTCGATGACATGAGTGCAATCGCAGGTCGGATGCTAGATCCAGTTCAAACTCCCTATCTGGTGCTGCACGATGACAACGGAAATCCGATAGCGCTTATAAATCTTAGTTCTTTGAAATTATCTGACTACTCAACTGGCAGCCGGATTGAACGCGATAGCGACCCAGAGCATAAAGTTCTTGTACTTGAATTCCGAAAGGAATATCTAGAAGCTATCGAAGAGTTCGGTGAATCTGGTTTCCAAGATGGTTTAAGTTTTCCAGCAATTCCATTCATTCCGGAGAGTGGACTAGGGAGTTTTGAAATTGCTAGTTTGTTAAATAACTTACCAAGCCGCAGCTAGTTGCGAGCGGGTCTCCTGCAATAGTTGTGGCAGAACTTTCGTCTGTCCGATTAGCGGCATAAAGTTTGCATCTCCCGCCCAACGTGGAATTACATGTTGATGAATGTGGTCTGCGACTCCGGCTCCGGCAACTGCGCCTTGATTCATGCCTAGGTTAAATCCATTAGCGCCACTAACTTTGCGAAGAGTTTTCATTGCGTGCGCCGAAAGTTCAGAAATTTCATTTCGCTCACTGATAGTTAATTCAGTTAAGTCACCAACATGCCGATTAGAACAGATTAATAGATGGCCGGCATTGTAAGGATAAAGATTCATTACTACATAGGCTTCTTTTCCTCTGGCAACAATAAGCCCTTCTTCATCATTCAAATTAATTATTCGACAGAACGGGCATTCAATCGAGTTATCAGGAAGTGGCCGATTTTCACCTTCGAGATAGGACATTCGGTGCGGTGCCCATAAACGTTGCCAACGATCTGGCATTCCTACGCCACTAATCAATTTGGATTCGATTTGCAACAGCAGCTAGGACTTCGGCAATCGCATCATCGATACTAATTCCATTTTTCTGTTCGCCGTTGCGATATCTAAAGGAGACTCCCCCAGCCGCTTGATCTTCCTCGCCCGCAATCATCATGAATGGAATTTTTTCCAGCTGTGCAGAGCGAACCTTCTTCTGCATTCGATCATCAGATGCATCAATATCGACGCGAATTCCTACTTTACGCATCTTCGCAACAACCCCTTCGAGATAAGGAACGAAAGTGTCAGCTACTGGAATTGCGCGAACTTGAACTGGTGCAAGCCACGGTGGGAATGCTCCTGCATAGTGTTCGGTCAAAACTCCAAAGAATCTTTCGATAGAACCAAACAAGGCGCGGTGAATCATTACAGGTTGTTGTCTTGAACCATCAGATGCTTGGTATTCCAAATCAAAACGTTGCGGAAGTTGGAAATCAACTTGAATCGTAGACATCTGCCACGTGCGTCCAATTGCATCTTTCGCTTGCACTGAAATCTTTGGTCCATAAAACGCAGCGCCTTCGGGATCTAGTACAAGTTCTAAATTCTGTTTTGTCGCAGCAACACGAAGTGCTTCTGTCGCAGCTTCCCAATCTGCATCTGCGCCAACCGACTTCTCGGGATTGCGAGTTGAGAGTTCAAGATAAAAATCTTCAAGTCCATAATCGCGCAGGAGATTCAAAACGAAAGTTAAGAGGCTATCTAGTTCTCCCAACATCTGATCTTTAGTGCAATAAATATGAGCGTCATCTTGCGTGAAACCACGGGCTCTTGTTAGCCCATGAATTACGCCAGATTTTTCATATCGATAAACAGTTCCAAATTCAAAGAGACGTAGTGGCAATTCACGATAAGACCGCGATGAAGATTTATAAATCAGGTTGTGGAACGGGCAGTTCATCGGCTTCATGTAGTACTTCTGCCCCGCGCGCTTTATGGTGCCATCTGCATGTAGCTCTTCATCCATGACCATAGGCGGATACATGCCTTCGGAATACCATTGCAAATGTCCGGAAGTTTCAAATAGCGCCGCCTTTGTTAAATGCGGTGAATACACAAATTGATAATCTTCTTCTTCATGGCGCTTGCGCGAATAATCTTCCATCGCACGACGAATAATTCCGCCCTTGGGATGGAACACTGCTAATCCAGATCCGATTTCTTCTGGGAATGAGAATAAATCTAATTCCGTTCCGAGTCGGCGATGATCTCGCTTTTCTGCCTCTTCCAATAAATGTAAATAACCATCTAGTTTTTCCTGCGATGGCCAAGCAGTTCCATAAATTCGTTGCAACATCGGGTTCTTCTCAGAACCACGCCAGTACGCTGCTGCTGTTCGCATTAATTTGAATGCAGGAATGTGTTTTGTTGAAGGCAGGTGTGGCCCGCGACAAAGATCACTCCATGCTGGTTGACCATCGCGACCTAAATTGTCATAAATAGTTAGTTCACCGGCTCCAACTTCAACACTGGATTCATCATCGGCGTTGCTTGATTTAAGTCCGATTAATTCACACTTATAAGGTTCGTGCGCTAATTCGGCTAGCGCCTCTTTATCTGTAACAACGCGTCTGCGAAATCTTTGACCGGCCTTAATAATCTTGCGCATCGCAGATTCAAGTTTTTCCAAATCATCTGGATTGAAAGGCTTTTGCGGGTCGAAGTCGTAATAAAAACCATCGGTAATCGGTGGTCCGATTCCTAGTTTTGTATCTGCAAATACTTCTTGAACAGCTTGCGCCAGAACGTGTGCAGTCGAGTGCCGCAGAACTGCCAGTCCTTCAGGTGATTCGATTGAAATTCCTTCGAGCATATCGCCCGCTTTAAGTTCGGTCCAGAGATCTTTTAATTCGCCATTTATTTTGCAGACAACAATTTCGGAATTCTCTGAAAAAATCTGAGTCGGACGAAGTTCGGAGTCAATAGATTGCGATTTACCATCAATCGAGATTGAAATATCGGCCATGTCCTTAGCCTACCGAATGCGCATGCAGAATTTCACGCAATTTATCGCTCCATTGCTTACTTATTTCATCTTCTTGCAATTTACGTCCCGCTATTTCATTTATTGGTTGCGCAATTCGAAGTGCCGAAAGTGCGAATGCATGAGAAGCCCTGCCTAGTTCTTCGGTGTCTATTTCTGCTTCAATGGCTAGCCCAGCCGAAATGATTAATCCTCTAATGATTCCTGGAAGAACTCCCGATCCAAGATTTGGCGTAACCCAGAGCCCGTCAATGCGGAATACGAAATTGGAGACCGCACCTTCACAAACCTTGCCGTCTTGATTAACAATCACTATCTCATCAAAATTATCGACCCTTGCCTCAGTCAACAACTTCAAATTTGAGGTGTAAGGAAAAGACTTATGCAGCTTTGCCTCTGGATTTATTTCAAGATTGCGAATACCTACTCGCGCTGCGTGCGTTGCATCAACATAAGGATCGATTGAATATTGAAATGTCTCGCCAAAGGTCAGTCGCAACCTTCCGAGTTCGATTTGATCTAGCGAACCTATAGTTTCGTAAATTTCCGAATCGCTCGGAATCCGCAGTCCTAATTCACCTGCACTCTTTCGAACACGACTTAAATGCTCTTTCATTAACTGCGGAGCGCCGTTTTCCACGCGAATCGTTTCGAATAACCCACTGCCAAAAGGCCAACGATCACTACGAAAACCACCTGCAATAGCAAGAAGCTTCGCCGCTTTAAGTTCAGTCTCTTCCCACTCCATCGTTGGATCACTCGACCAAGTTATTCCTGCACCAGTTCCAAATTTTAGGATTTCACCAGTTCGCCAAAAAATTCTTATTGCAACGCTTAAATTTGCGGTATCGCCTTCAACCCAACCCAGGGCCCCGCAATAAGGACCTCGATCATTAACTTCGTTCTCGGCAATGATTCGCAAAGCCGATTCTTTCGGTGCGCCGCTTACCGAACCCGGAGGCAAATTTCCGCTAAATATTTCTGACCAAATGATTTCATCTCGCACTTCTCCGACAACGTCCGAAACTAAATGTTCCAAGCCCGGATGCAATTCACTTCTAAAAAGTTGTGACACTTTTACGGTGCCTGCTTTACATATCCGACCAAAATCGTTTCGCATCAAATCAACAATCATGACGTTCTCGGCTCTGTCTTTTGAAGAGAACTCTGGTCCGGTTTCTGACAATTTTCGAGTTCCTTTTATTGGGCTGGTCTTAATCTGTGCGCCATTTCGAGATACAAAAAGTTCGGGCGAAGCAGAGGCGATTTCAATCTCTGGCAGCTTTAGAAATGATGCAAAAGGTGCTGGGTTCTTGGCAAGAATTTTCGCGAAGAGCGGTGCAAGTGATCGTTCTTTTGAAATCTTTGTAGAAAGAATTCGGCAGGCATTTACTTGGTAAACATTTCCGAGTTCGATCTGATTCTGAATCTCAACAACATAATCTTCAAAATCTTGTTGTTGCATCGAACTTTCCCAAACCTGAGTTAAGCCAGCCCACTCCCCGGTCTCTGGAAATGTTGCGCCTCGAATAACTGTTGCAAATTTTGCGAAGATGTATCGACCTTCAAACGTTGTTGATACCGCCCAGAAGCCACCATCATTTATAGAATCCGAATCACTGCTAATTTCGATTAAATCGGTAGCCAGAACCCCATTCATCCAGAAGAAAGGCTGGCTAATATCCATGACCTAACGCTAGATGACCCGAACCCAATCATCACGCTTTGGCGCTTGCCCGTTTGGTGCGCTAGATTTGCCCTCTTGATTCTGCAGAAATGTTGAAGAAAAGAAATGCGGACGTAGCGCAGTTGGTAGCGCGGAACCTTGCCAAGGTTCAGGTCGCCGGTTCGAACCCGGTCGTCCGCTCTGGTGCACAGATCTTGTGCAAGTTTTGAAAGTTATGTGAAGCAAGCGCAGGAAAAGATGGTCGGATGGCCGAGAGGCGAGGCTCAGGACTGCAAATCCTGCTACACGGGTTCAAATCCCGTTCCGACCTCCATAATTACCTCACTGAATTAACCTCAATTGAAAAAGGGAATTAGTTAGGAATCTGATGAGTGGATTAGAAAAGTCAGAACGACCTTGGGGTCGCTATGAAGTTCTTCAGGAATCTTCAACACATAAAGTGAAATGCATCTGGATGAAACCAGGAACCAGACTTTCCTATCAACGCCATAAACATCGCGCCGAACATTGGTTCATAGTTCAAGGAACTGGTGAAATAACAATTGATGGCGCAATATCTCAGGTGAAAGCTGGCGATACCGTCGAATTCGCAATCGGAGTTTTGCACCGCTTGGCAAATACGGGCGACAAAGAAATCATTTTTATTGAGGTTCAAACAGGTTCTTACTTTGGCGAGGACGATATTGAACGTTTAGAAGATGATTTCGGTCGCGCATGAAATAGAAATTGGGTAATATTCCGCATCTTAAGGTTTCTTAAGGATCGTTGGCTCAGCGGTAGAGCACCACATTGACATTGTGGGGGTCACTGGTTCGATCCCAGTACGGTCCACCAGAAAGTTCGAACTTCTTACCAAATAAGCCGGAGGCTTTAATGTCTAAGAAAGTATTGATAACCGGAGGCACCAGCGGCATCGGGCGCGAATTTGTCGATGTATTTGCCAATAATGGATTCGAAGTTTGGTTCACATATTTCAGCGATACTGAGAAACCGATTGAAGTTTCTAAGGCGTTTCCGCAAACCCCGGTAACCGGCTTTAAATTAGATCTTGCGGACTACGCATCAGTCGAGACACTTGCTTCCGCTCTCCCATCTGTTCCAGATGTAGTTATTCATAACGCGGGACTTGGATCAAAGACGGTTGAGAAAGTTTCTAATACTCCCCAAGGCCAGGCTGAAGCGCTAATAAAAGTTAATGCAATTGGAACGCTTTGGCTAAATAATCTCCTGCTTCCAAAAATGCTGGAACGTGGATCTGGGAAGATAATTCTGCTCTCCTCAGTTGGGGGCGGCGTCACACAATTCCCAGGATTCAACTATGCCGATGGCATGAGCAAAGCTGCAATTGCATTCCTAGGAAGAACCCTCGGTGCCGATTTGGCGCAAACTGGTGTCGATGTTTTCACAATTTGTCCGGGAGCAACCGATACGCCGATGTTCCAAGCAAGCACACTTAATCATTTGAATGACGAAGATCAGAAGAAAGTTATTGCATCACTTCCAAAATTGCGTTTGATAAATCCCCGAGAAATTGCTGAACTCGGTTATTTCCTAACAACTGATGCCGGAAAAGTTTTGCATGGCGCAGTTCTAGATGCGTCAATGGGACTCGGAGTGAACCCAGGCCTCTTACTGAAGTAGGGTTAAGCCATGTCTCCAAAGATTCAAGAAGCCACAATTCGTGAGCAACGTGCGATGCGCCAACGTCAGTTGATGGATGCCGCATTAAGTTTGGCGATGGAGGGCGGCGTAGATTCTGTGACAGTATCCGCTGTTGCAAAGCGAGCTGGTCTTGCGCGTTCTTCAATCTATGAATACTTCGCTTCTTCTGCAGATTTAATCGCCGATCTAGTCATGGAAGAGATGGCTTACTACAACAAGCGATTACTAAAAGCGGTAGATAACGTTCAAGATCCTTTTGAATACATAAGTTTATGGATTGAAGAAGCTCTGCAGTATGTGGTTGATGGTCGGCATTTACTTGTTAAGAGCCTAAATACTGTCACAACACCTAATTACCGAAAATCAGATATCGCTCAGGGACACAAAGATTTAATGGGAACAATAATTAAACCGCTAAGCGAAATCGGTTTACCTGATGTGAAATTGGGACTCGCCCATGTTCAAGCAACTATCGATGTTGCGTCGGTTCGTATCGAATCTGGAAATGAAGCAGCGCCCGAAATCGCTTATGCCCAAAAATATGCAATTGCTGGACTTCGAGCGCTGATTAATTAATTTCTAGTGCTAGAAAAGATTAATCCCACCGAATTTGAATTTAATAGCCTGGTCTTCACTGCGATCGGTTGCGGCACTGTGATCATTGGTTACTAAAAATACGCAAGTTGTATGAATACAATCGCCATCCTTGAAATACTTATCAACTTTAAGCGTCAGCTTTGATTTGCTTGATTTGGCTCCCATAGCTTGATCAGCGGGAACATCAGATATCCACAACTTTGAATATTCAGCCGGATTACATGCCTTAGCAGCGCCCGCATCCTTCGATGGTGCCATGCACTGAGAAATATAAATTCCATTGTCTTTTGGCAATCCAGAAACCTTGAACGTAACGACAGGGTTCTTCTTCGACACTTTGAACTGTGGAGTTACTTTAATTTTCGTAGCTGCAGTTGCTCCAGACATTGGCAGGAACATTCCACAGATTGCAATCAGTGCGACAAGTTTCTTCATTCAAACTCCAATTTAGGTAATTGATTAATTGCCCAAACTATAAGTCGAATACGGATTTGGGTTTATCTACAGAAACTGGCTATGTGTAGTTCAAAACTAATGAAAGTCTGTTATTCGGACCACATTATTAGAATTAATAATCACTTGGATCCAAGGAGATTCGGTATTGCACTTTTCCTGATTCTAATGAATATGAATCGTAGAGCTTTCGAGCCGTCTCATTAGTTACATCTGTGTTCCAGTAAAGCCGCGAAGATCCTTCGTTGACCGCGATTTCTTTCACGGCTTCTATGAGTTCTCTTCCCAGCCCTTGTCCGCGTGAGGCAGGTGCCGTAAACAAATCTTCGAGATAACAATAGTTTTTTGAAGCCCAAGTAGAAGTTTGAAATGAATAGTGTGTTAATCCTTGAATTTTTCCATCCACCTCAACAACCAGACAATGAAGGTTGTACTTTGTATCTAACAATCTCTGCCAAGTTAATTCAGTCTGCTCGTCACTTAAATCCGTTTTATAAAATACTAAATACCCGTGCCAAAGTGGCAGCCACTGATTCTTATCGTCTGCAATTAATGGTCGGACTGATGACATTTGGCAATACTAGAAGGAGATTTGGGAATACCCAAGTATCCTTAATCGGTGTTCGCAATCATTCCAGGGTTCTTAGCTGGCCTCTCATTGATAATTGCTATTGGGGCGCAGAATGCCTTTGTAATTCGTCAAGGACTAACAAAAAAATTCGTTCTCCTAACCGTCCTGATCTGCGCATTCTCCGATGCCATTCTTATTGCGCTCGGTGCGAGCGGTCTTGGCGCGCTGATTAAATCGAATAAAAATATCCTGGAATTTGTTCGATGGTTTGGAGTCATCTATCTATTGTGGTTCGCATTTAAATCAGCAAAATCAGTATTTAAGAAAGAAGTTTTAAACTCAGCTGGTGAAGCATCCGCCAATCGCAAAAGCGTAATTCTTACAGTCTTAGCGCTGACCTTCTTAAATCCGCATGTTTATCTAGACACTGTAATTCTGCTGGGGAGTATTTCTAACCAATTCGGAACAGATAAATGGTTCTTTGTTATTGGGGCAATGCTTGCAAGTTTCATCTGGTTTACGGCAATCGGTTTCGGCGCCAAGTCAGCTTCAAGGTTTATGTCACAGCCAATTTTTTGGAAAATTCTTGATTCAATAATCGCTCTAGTCATGGTTTCAATAGCAGCGTTCTTGGCCTTTTACAATTTTTAGTTAGAGCTTGATTCTCCAATAAGTTAAATCTCCAGTGCCATGCTGAGGTGGAATTGGTTTCTGTTCTACAAATACTCCCCCGTTAGCTTTAATGACTGCTTGTGAGGCAAAGTTATCTGGATCTGTAGTTAGTTCTACGTAATCAAGTTTTTGTAATCGCGCTTCATCAAGCATCAAACCCAAGGCTTTAGTGGCGTAGCCCTTTCCTCTTTTGTGGGGCAAAATCCAATAACCGATATGTCCTAGACAAGTTGGCGGTAAATCATTTGTTCCAGGGCTCCAGCGAAATCCAATGCGGCCACAAATTTCGCCGTCCCACATGTGTCTGACAATGCTTGGCAAACGCTTAACAAATGTCCCATCCGGCATTTCGATATCCGCGCCTAAGCCCTGCGGATCATCTTGTTCGCGAATGAAACGTGTGGGATCAGCAACAGCTTCTGCGTGAAGTTTATCTAAATCCATGTGTATCAAATCTTGGTCTTTCATAACCAATTTAATTGCAGATAAAAATTCCGGAAGATGTCCTTCTTCAAGCCGAATTAACTCCATTTAAAATTAGCTGTTCTGTGGGAAGCCTAAGTTGATTCCGCCATGGCTTGGATCTAACCAACGGCTTGTAACAACTTTGCCGCGAGTAAAGAAGTGAACACCTTCGGTTCCGTGTGCATGTGTGTCACCAAATAGTGAATTCTTCCAACCACCGAATGAGAAGTAGGCCATTGGAACTGGGATTGGAACATTTATTCCAACCATTCCAACTTCAACTTCATTCTGGAACCGGCGAGCTGCGCCACCATCATTGGTAAATATTGCAGTTCCGTTTCCATATGGATGGCTATTTACAAGGGTTAATGCTTCATCATAAGTGTTCACACGAAGAATGCTTAGAACAGGTCCGAAAATTTCTTCCTTATAGATGCTCATCTCAGGTGTTACATTGTCGAAAAGTGTTGGTCCAAGGAAGAAGCCTTCGCCATCCACCTTTACCTTGCGACCATCTTCAACAAGCGTGGCACCTGCTTTTTCGCCAGCATCGATATATGACGCAACTTTGTCGCGGTGAACTTTTGTAACTAGTGGGCCCATGTCGGAACCTTGGGCACCGTCGCCAGTTTTAATATTCGCCATTCGAGATTTAATTCTTGCAACTAAAGCGCTAGCGATTGGTTCCACTGCAACGATTGCAGAAATTGCCATGCAACGCTCTCCTGCTGAACCGAAGCCAGCATTGATTGCTGCATCTGCTGCAAGTTCTAGATCGGCATCAGGTAGAACGACCATATGGTTCTTCGCACCACCAAGTGCTTGAACGCGCTTGCCGTGCTTGGTTCCAGTTTCGTAAACATATTTTGCAATTGGTGTCGAGCCCACAAATGAGACTGACTTAATTCCTGGATGGGCTAAAAGAGCATCAACCGATTCTTTATCGCCGTGAACAACATTGAATACGCCATCAGGCAATCCGGCATCTTTCCAAAGCTGAGCAAGGAACATCGCTGCACTTGGATCTTTTTCAGAAGGTTTTAGTACAACGGTGTTTCCGCAGGCTATTGCGACTGGGAAGAACCACATCGGAACCATCGCTGGAAAGTTGAATGGCGAAATAATTGCAACCGGGCCAAGTGGCTGGCGGATTGAATAAACATCTACTCCAGTTGAAACTTCTTCAGAGAAGCCGCCTTTTAGTAGATGCGGAATACCGCATGCAAATTCAACAACTTCAAGGCCACGAGTAACTTCACCAGATGCATCACTTAATACTTTTCCGTGTTCCGCAGTAATTAGTGCCGCAATCTTCTCTTTGTTCTGTAAAACTAATTCGCGAAATGCGAATAAAACTTGAGTGCGCTTTGTCAGCGAACTGTGGCGCCATGAATTGAATGCTTCGGTGGCCACATTTACTGCCTTATCAACTGTCGCTACATTAGCAAGAGCCACGTTTGCTGAAACTTGTCCGGTCGCTGGATTGAAAACCTCGCTAGTGCGTTCAGTTTTCCCAGTATCTAATGCGCCGTTTATCCAATGTGTAATGGTTTTTGTCTGTGTCATAGCGCCAATCTACGCCAGAGGAATATGATGACGCCAATCAACAACGACGGACATGGCGCAATTTATGTCCAACTCGTCCAACTCGTCCAAATGCTAGGGGCACACGGTGAGCACAGATTCAAAGAGCAACGCTGAGGTAAGCGCAGCAGACCATGATTTTGTTTTTCACTCTTGGTCAGCGCAAGGCGCCATTTCTCCAATCCCCGTTGCAAAGAGTTCTGGTTCACGTTTTTGGGATCACGATGGCAAGGAGTATTTAGATTTCTCTTCGCAATTAGTATTCACAAATATTGGTCACCAACATCCGAAAGTAGTTGCTGCAATTCAGGAGCAGGCCGCAACATTGACCGCTCTCGCGCCGCAACATGCAAGTGATATCCGAAACCAAGCTGCAGAGCGAGTTGTTGAACTTGCTGGAACCAATTTTGCCAAGGTTTTCTTCACAAACGGTGGGGCCGATGCAATCGAAAATGCAATTCGAATGGTGCGAATTCACACCAGAAAACACAAAGTTCTCTCAACTTATCGTTCGTATCACGGCAACACTGGATCTGCGATAAATGCAACGGGAGATCCACGTCGATTCCCAAATGAATTTGCATTCGGTCATGTGCATTTCTGGGGACCATATCTTTATCGTTCTGCCTTCTGGGCAACGTCTGAGGCGCAAGAATGTGAACGTGCGCTGCAACATTTAGAACAAACAATTATTTTTGAGGGCCCGAATACTATCGGAGCAATTTTGTTGGAGTCTGTTCCCGGAACAGCTGGCGTTCTTGTGCCACCTGCTGGCTATCTTGAAGGTGTTCGCGCGCTTTGCGACAAATATAAAATTATGTGGATTGCTGATGAAGTTATGGCTGGCTTCGGCCGAACTGGAAAATGGTTCGCATTCCAATCTTCGAAAGTTGTCCCTGACTTAATCACATTCGCCAAGGGTGTTACCTCCGGTTATGTGCCACTTGGTGGCGTAGTAATAAGTAAAGAAATTTCAAAGACATTTGATGAGCAAGTTTTCCCAGGTGGACTTACCTATATGGGCCATCCACTTGCAGCAGCTACTGCCGTTGCAACAATTGATGTGATGAAAGAAGAGAAGATGCTAGAAAATGCGACTGCAATCGGTGCTGAGATACTTGGACCCGGACTTATCGAGTTAGCCAAAAAGCATAAAGTCATTGGTGATATCCGTGGTGCTGGTGTTTTCTGGGGTGTTGATTTAGTGAGTGATCGAAAAACTCATGAGCCGCTCGCACCATACGGTGGTTCTAGTCCAGCCATGAATGAACTTGTTGCAGCTTGTAAGGCAAATGGCATGATGCCATTTACAAACTTCAATCGAATCCATTTGTGCCCGCCATGCAATATCTCTAGAGAAGATGCCAAGCTCGGTCTAGAAATCCTTGATAAATCCTTAACGCAAATTGAAAAGTATTACACCGGCGAATAAATCTCGTGCCATGCCAATCTTTCAGCGTTAACTATGACAAACTGCCGCCATGGCTCAACTAATTTATTACTGCGGCACGATGGACAGTGGAAAATCAACGCTGGCACTTCAGACCGCCCATAACTACGAAAGTCGCGGACGTCATGGCCTTGTATTCACGAATCGAGATCGGGCCGGAACTGGAATTATTTCCTCAAGACTTGGACTACAAAGCCCGGCAATCGAAGTTGGAAGTGAAATGGATATTTTCACCTTTGTTGAATCTCACCAAGCTAAGAATGGAAAATTGGATTATTTAATATTTGATGAGGCCCAGTTTTATGAAAGTGAACAGATAGACCAGCTTGCTCGAATTGTAGATATCTTGAATGTGGATGTCTTTGCTTTTGGAATTCTTAGTGACTTTAGGACATCACTCTTCCCAGGTTCTATGCGACTCATTGAATTAGCAGATCGAGTAAATCCACTACAAGTTGAAGCACTCTGTTGGTGCGGACTTCGCGCCACGCATAATGCTCGAATCATTAATGGTCACATGACACGCGAAGGTGACCAGCTAGTTCCGGGTGATACTTCGCCAGATGCAGAAGTTGTATACGAAGTTCTCTGTCGCAAGCACCATATGGCAAACATGAGTTCTAAAGATCACGACAAAAACGGGTAGGTTTCATCCATGAGCGATTTGTATTCGGATCCACTTGGCACCGCGGTTTTAGCGGCTGCAAAAATTGCAGAAATAACCGGCAAGCCAAAGCATGACGTTGCTCTTGTTATGGGTTCTGGCTGGATGCCTGCAACCGATGCGCTTGGAAAACCAACTCATGAATTTCCAGTTACAGATGTCCCAGGATTTCCAGCGCCAACGGTTGTTGGTCATGGTGGATTGATACGTTCATATGAAATTGATGGCGCAAATGGAAAAATTCAAGCACTTGTTTTCCTAGGCCGAACTCATTTGTATGAAGGCAAAGGCTTAGAACCTGTTGTTCATGGGGCTCGCACAGCAGTTAAAGCAGGTTGCAAAGTTATCGTTCTAACAAATGCCTGCGGTGGAATAAATCGTGATTATAAAGTTGGCCAACCTGTTTTAATTCGGGACCATATTTCAATGACCGCAACCAGCCCGTTAATCGGTGCCGACTTTGTTGATTTAACAGATCTTTATAGCAAGCGAATACGCGAACTTATAAAACGTGAGGATCCTTCGTTAGCCGAAGGTGTATATGTTCACTGGCGCGGTCCCGCATATGAAACACCTGCTGAAATTAATATGTTGCGAACTGTCGGAGCCGATTTAGTTGGAATGTCCACGGTTCCAGAAGCAATCGCAGCGCATGCCCTTGGCGCAGAAGTACTAGGAATATCTCTTGTAACTAATGCAGCAGCAGGAGTTACTGGTGAAAAACTAAGTCACACCGAAGTTATGGAAGCCGGCAAAGCAGCCGCCGGACGCATGGGCGAATTGCTTGCAAAGGTTTTAAAACAACTGTGATTGATGAGCAGTTCCGATTTGAAGTTTTGGATTGGATTGCAAGCGACCCAGATCCTGTAACTGCGGCGCTTCTTAGTAAATGGTTAACTGAAAACAATGAAATAGAGCTACGTAAATCTTTTAATGGTTTTCTAGAGTTTGGAACCGCAGGATTACGAGGACCAGTACGACCCGGTCCATCTGGAATGAACCGAGCTGTTGTCGGGCGGACTGCGGCGGGAATTGCAGCCTTTTTAATCTCACGTGGCTTATCAAAAGTAATTATCGGGCGCGATGCCAGACATGGTTCTTTGGAGTTCGCCCAAGAAAGTGCAGAAATATTTTCAGGTGCTGGTTTAGAAGTTTATTTACTCCCCCGTGAACTTCCGACACCGGTATTGGCCTTCGCTGTAAATGAATTAAAAATGGATTGCGGAATCATGGTTACCGCTAGCCATAACCCTGCGATTGATAATGGTTACAAGGTTTATCTTGGTGGCAATATTGACGGCGTCCACTACCGTGGAAGCCAAATCATCGCGCCTGTTGATGCGGATATTTCTAAGCGAATTAGTTCAGTGACACTTCCTAGTCCGAGAGGTAAAACTTTGGAAGTTATCGGCGAGGAAATAGTAAATAAATATGTTGCTAGCTGCGCCGGCAATCTTCGCGAAGTTATTCCGCAGAAGATTATTTATACCGCTATGCACGGTGTTGGAACGAAAACACTTGTCTCGGTTTTTGATAGAGCGAAATTTACAACTCCGATATTGGTGACCGAACAATCTGAACCAAATCCAGATTTCCCTACAGTCGCTTTCCCGAACCCGGAAGAGCCTGGCGCTATTGATTTAGCTATAAAACTTGCGACCAAAGAGAACGCGGATTTAGTTATCGCTAATGATCCAGATGCCGATCGTTGCGCAATTGCCGCCAAGGATTCTGCTGGGAACTGGCGCATGCTGCGCGGTGACGAATTTGGAACCCTGCTCGGCCATTACATTTCTAAAAATCAAAACGTTAAGGAACAAACCTTTGCGACAACAATCGTCTCTTCAAGTGCACTAAAGAAAATAGCAACTAATGCAGGTGCAAATTTCGCTGAAACTCTCACTGGGTTTAAGTGGCTTTCAAAAATAGAGAACCTGGTTTTTGGCTACGAGGAAGCAATTGGTTATTGCGTCGATCCTTTGAGCGTGAACGACAAGGATGGAATTTCCGCGGCTCTAAAAATTGCACAGATAAATTCTGAATTGTTATCCCGGGGATCTAATATTTTTAGCTACTTAGAAGAAATCTGGGCTGAAATTGGTTACCACCGCAGCGAACAACTTTCGATTCGTGTTAGTGAAATTTCAGTCATTGGGAAAATTCTTTCAGCTTTAACTCTTAACCCACCTGCTGATTTTGCCGGCTTAAAGGTTACTGAATTCGAAGACCTAAGCAAAAGTTTACTGCCCACACAGGGCCTGCGAATACGTTGCGGGGAAAGCGTGCGAGTGATTATCAGACCAAGTGGCACAGAACCTAAATTGAAAACATATATCGAGGTAGTTGGTGAATCTGATTCTGCCGATGCCTTAGTTGCAAAAATTAAGACAGAGTTCGCGCAATTATTCGCTAGCTATAGCTAGATAGCCGGGCTTTACAACTTCTTCGATTATCGCCAGACGTTCTTCAAACGGAATAAATGAACTCTTGAGCGCATTTATAGTTACGCGTTGCAGATCTTGGAAAGTCCAGTTAAATGCCTTAACAACCTCGACCATCTCATTAGTCATTGATGTTCGACTCATTAAACGATTATCAGTATTTATAGTTACTCGGAATCGTAATTTTGCTAGCGCTCCAATTGGATGAGTCGCGATGGTTTTGGCTGCGCCAGTTTGTAGATTTGATGTTGGGCAAAGCTCTAATGGAATTCGGCGATCGCGGACGTAGGCCGAAAGTCGCCCAAGTTTTGGTTTCGCCCCTGAAAAATCTATATCTTCGATAATGCGAACTCCGTGGCCTAATCGCTCGGCACCACACATTTGAATTGCTTGCCAGATTGAAGGCAATCCATAAGCCTCGCCAGCGTGAATCGTAAAGTGCGCATCCTCTTGGCGAAGATAATTAAAAGTATCTAATTGATTAGTTGGCGGAAAACCATCTTCTGGGCCTGCAATATCAAATCCAACAACACCTAAATCGCGATTCTTGATTACTTTTTCTGCAATTTCCTGGGCAAGTGAATTTTGGCGAAGCGCACACAAAAGAGATTCAACGCGAATCGTGAATCCCTCGGCCTTTGCCGCTTTCTCGCCTTGACGATATCCTTCAATTGTTGCTTCGATAACTTCATCGAGCGTTAAACCTTCACGAGTAAATAGTTCTGGTGCGCCACGAACTTCGGCGTAAACCACACCATCTCGAGCCAAATCCAATGCGCATTCACTAGCTACTCGGATAATTGCTTCGCGGTTTTGCATGACAGCGATTACATGATCAAAAGTTTCAAGGTAACGAACCAACGTGCCCGAATTACAGGCATCATAAAACCAATCTGCAAGCGCATCCGCTTCCGTTGCAGGAAGCGGATAATTTATCTTTTTCGCTAAATCAATAATTGTTTGTGGGCGCAAGCCGCCATCCAAATGGTCATGAATTACTGCCTTTGGAAGTCTTTTGATCTGTTCTGGCGTCGGAATGCTTGTAAGTGTCATCTCATCCTTCAATTTTCTCAAGTATAAGAGGTAAGCGTGGTGCCACTGAACCATCTTGACTAATCGCAAATGAATTCTGGAGCGCACTTTGTGCACGTTCAAATCGCGTTGAATCATCAGCATGCAACGTGTAAATCACATCGCCTTTCTTAACGTTTGCTCCAGGCTTTGCATGGATTTCAATTCCTGCACCAAAGGAAACGCTCTCCCCTTGTTTAGAACGGCCTGCGCCTAATCGCCAAGCTGCGATTCCAACACTCATCGCATCCATCGATGCAAGAGTTCCATCCTTTTCCGCAAGAATTTGCACTTGGTCTTTTGCAACCGGAAGTTTTGCATCAGGATCACCGCCTTGCGCACGAATCATTTTCTTCCAACTATCCATCGCGGCACCATTTTTCAGCGCATCAGCTGGATCCATTAGTTGCTTGATTCCTGCGGCATCTAACATTTCGCGGGCTAAAACTAAAGTTAGTTCCACTACATCAGCAGGACCGCCGCCAGCTAGCACTTCTACACTTTCCCGAACTTCCAAAGCATTCCCTGCAGTTAACCCAAGTGGAACATCCATTGCAGTTACAAGCGCACGCGTTTTAACTCCGGCGCGGGTTCCTAAATCAACCATAACTCTTGCAAGTTCGCTCGCCTTTTTTGGATCAGACATAAATGCACCAGAGCCAGTCTTAACATCAAGAACCAGTGCACTAGTTCCTTCAGCAATTTTCTTACTCATAATGCTTGAAGCAATTAGCGGAATGGCTTGGACGGTTCCAGTTACATCTCTAAGGGCATATAACTTCTTATCCGCAGGCGCTAATCCCGCACCAGCTGCGCAAATTACTGCGCCACAATTCTTAATTACTTCTAACATTTCTGCATTGCTTAATGAGGCGCGCCAGCCAGGTATCGATTCCAATTTATCCAACGTGCCACCGGTATGGCCAAGTCCGCGGCCAGAAAGTTGTGGAACTGCTCCCCCGCATGCTGCAACAAGTGGGGCAAGTGGCAAAGTAATTTTGTCGCCGACGCCACCAGTTGAATGTTTATCAACGGTTTTTCGGTCAAGCATCGACCATTCCATGCGTTCGCCGCTGTTGATCATCGCATCAGTCCACCGAGAAATTTCGCGCGAGTTCATACCATTTAACAAAATCGCCATAAGCAGCGCCGACATTTGCTCATCGGCCACAACGCCTTTTGTATAAGCGTCGATAACCCAATCAATCTGTGGATCGCTTAACTCGTTCTTATCTCGCTTAGCCCCAATTATTTCGACGGCGTCGAATGCTTCACTCATTTTTCTAAATCATCCGGACCAAAAGCCCACGGCAACAGAGTAGACATCGGCGCCGGACCATCTGGTGTCATGAAAAGTAAATCATTTCCGCCATGTTCGAATAGCAATTGTCTGCAACGTCCGCATGGGGAGAGAAAATTTCCATCTGCATCAACACAGACAGCAGCGACCAAACTCCCGCCACCACTTGCGATCAAATTAGAAACTAAGCCGCATTCCGCACACAAACCAAGTCCGTAACTAGCATTCTCAACGTTGCATCCAGAAATTATTCGACCGTCCGAAACAAGTGCTGCTACACCTACCGGAAATTTTGAATACGGCGCATAAGCCTTCTTCATAATCAATTTAGCTTCGTTATGTAGTTGCTCCCAATTAATTTGCATAATCAATGTGCTCCACCACGGCTATATGGAATTCCATCTGCGGCAGGTGCTCTTACTCTTCCTACCAATCCAGTCACCGCAATAATTGTCGCGATGTAAGGAACCATCAACATAAATTCAGATGGGATTGCCACTCCAATAATTGAGAGCGTGCTCTGAAGGTTGTTTGCAAAACCGAATAGGAGTGCGGCAAAGACTGCGCCAATAGGACTCCACTTTCCAAAGATCAGGGCGGCAAGTGCGATGAAACCGGCACCTGCAGTCATCTCTTTTCCAAAGGCTCCAACGAATCCAACTGTGAAAAACGCTCCTCCGATGCCTGCGATAAGCCCTGAGAATATTACGTTTCGAAAGCGAAGTTTATTTACATCAATTCCAACAGTATCGGCTGCTGTTGGGTGCTCGCCTACCGCTCTTGTGCGCAGACCCCATTTGGTTTTGTAAAGTGCAAAAGTAACGCCTGCAACAATTGCGAACATTAGATAAACAACAATAGATTGGGTGAAGAAAATTGGACCGACGACTGGAATATTTGAAAGTAATGGGATCGGAATAACTTCAAAAGTGGGCGGCGAATTCCAAGTATTTTGATGAGGAATAAGTAACTTCTTATAAAGGAAATCAGTTAGCCCAATAACTAAAACGTTGATTACGAAACCAAGAATTACTTGGTCGACGGAGAACTTGATTGCAAATGTGGCTAGCAAGAATGAAATTGCCGCACCCGCAAAGGGCGCAGCGAGCAAACCCCACCAGGCTTGTTGGGTCACACTAGCCACGACTCCGGAGACGAATGCACTGGCCAAGAGCTGGCCTTCAATTGCAATGTTAATTACTCCGGAACGTTCACACACTAAGCCGGACATCGAACCAAAAATTAATGGGATTGAAAGAAGTAAGCCACCCTGCAAAAGACCGGTAAATGGAATAAATTTTCCGGAGGCAATCCAAGTTAGGAATGACATCAAAATTCCAAAGCTAGCAACCGCGACTGGAACTACAATCGTTCGCTCTTTTTTGTAAGCAAACATTGCGATAGCACTGGCAACTAAAGAGATTGCCGAAAAGATTCGCGCACCTGTTTGGGATGCAATTACCCACTCTTTGATGATTACCCATTCGTTATTCAAAACGAAACCAAAAGTTGTTACATCTTTTCCTGGCTTCAAAAAGCCGAAGTATAAGAAAGAGAGGGATGAAAGAAGTGAAACAATAATGACGCCTTGGAGCCGGCGCTTCTGAACATTAGAACGAATTTTTCTCATCCGTTCCACCCCTTCGAAGTTAGTGCTGCAGAAGCATTTAACTTCTTCAATCTAAAGATGTAACGGACAAAAACAGGTGCTGCAATGAAGAGCACGATTAAACCTTGAGTAACCACAACGATATCCAGTGGGACGCCGGTATTCGATTGCATCATCCGACCACCGGTATGAAGCGCACCGAATAGAAGTGCAGCGAAAACCGTGCCAAGTGGTTGTGCCCGACCAAGCAATGCCACTGTAATGGCATCAAATCCTAATGATCCTGCTACATCCGCATTCAGTGCATGTTCACTTCCGAGAACATGAACTGCGCCACCGAGTCCAGCAAGTGCTCCACAAATCATCATTGTTGCAGTGATTACAAATGGGACTGAGATTCCTGCAGTTCGAGCGGCCTGGCTATTCGCTCCGACAGCGCGAAATTTATAACCAATAGTTGTTTTTGTTAGCAGCCACCAGACAAAGAGCGCAGCTGCAAGTGCAATGAAAATTCCAGCATGTATACGGAAATTCTCACCCGCCAGAAGTGGAAGTCTGGCACTTTCAGCAACTTCCGGGGCAATCGGATCGATTCGTCCTGGCCGCAAGAAAGTTTTTGTCTTCAGCAACCAGAGAATGAAATAACCAGCGATGTAGTTCAACATGATTGTTAAAATAACTTCGTGTGCCCCTGTCCGAGCCTTTAAAAAGCCAACTATTCCTCCCCAAATCGCAGCGAGAAACATTCCTGCAACAGCCGCAGCGAAAATATGAATACCTATCGGAAGATTAAAATGGAATCCAACATAAGAAGCACCTATGGCACCGAAGATAAATTGTCCTTGTGCTCCAATATTAAACAGACCAGATTTGAATGCCAGTGCTACGGATAACCCGGTAAGAATCAAAGGCGTGGCCGTAACAATAGTTTCGAAGAACGGATAAAAGCCTTCAATAAAATTACTTTTAGCTAACCTGTTGTCATAAATCGAACCTTGGAAAAGTGCCAAATAGGCATTACCCACACTTGCACCTGCACTCTTGAGAAATTCTATCGGAGACCCAATTTTGTTCATTACCTTTTCATCAGAAAGCGCAATGATTATTCCTGTAATTGTGAAGGCCATTAAGAAAGATAGCCCTGGAAGTTTTATTGACTGACCGATTCTTGAAATTAAATTCTTCATCAAGCACCAGCTTTCGCAGAAGTAACGCCAGCCATCAAAAGTCCAAGTTCTTCCCGAGTTACATTTGAATGAACGATATCCAGAATTTCACCACGATACATAACAGCAATTCGATCAGCGAGAGCCATAACTTCATCTAATTCGGTACTGAAAAGAATTACTCCGCGGCCAGCATCTCTTTCGGCCAAAATTCTTTCATGCACAAATTCAATCGAACCTACATCTAAGCCTCGAGTTGGTTGCGAAGCAACAAGGACTTTAATTGGGCGTGAAAGCTCGCGTGCGATTACAACTTTCTGCTTGTTTCCACCTGAAAGGGTTGAGACTGCATCCATGATTGATTGAGTTCTAATATCGAACTCAGTAACCCGCTTCTCAGCTTCGGAATGAACAACTTTTGCTGAAAGATTTATACCCTTCGAATATGGAGCCTGTCCATGTAAATCTAAAATTAGGTTTTCCGCGATAGAGAAACTTCCAATTACTCCATCAAGCTCGCGAGACTCCGGTATAAATGCGATACCTGCATGTAGCGAATCCTTAATGCTGGCTCCCCTGATTTCTTTTCCATCCAAGAGAATTGATCCTTCAATATGCTCTTCTAAATTAATAAGAGCTCTTGCTAGTTCGGATTGACCATTACCTTGAACTCCTGCAACCGCTAGAACTTCCCCAGAATTTACGTGGAAATTGACGCCCTTAACTATTGGAGTTCCAAGTGCATCTCGAACTGTTAGGTTCTTAACTTCAAGAATTGCGCCGCCGGTTTCGTGCTGGTATTTGGCCGGAGCTAGATCAACGGCACGGCCAACCATCATTGACGCTAATTCCGCTTCTGAGGTCGTCGGTGAAACCGCACCAATTACTTTTCCGCGACGAATAATTGTAATTTGATCCGCAACCGCACGGACTTCCCGCAACTTGTGAGTGATAAATATAATTGAAGTTCCTTTGCTCTTTAAATCACGCATGGTGTTTAAGAGTTCGTCGGTTTCCTGCGGGGTCAATACTGCGGTTGGTTCATCCAAAATTAGGACTTTGGCTTCATAAATAAGCGCCTTAATAATTTCCACTTTTTGCTGGATGCCAACAGGAAGTGTTTCCACTACGGCGTCTGGATCTACTTGCAGACCAAAATCCTCTGAAATCGTTCGGATAGCAGCACGCGCTTGATCCAAATCCAAAACTCTAAACTTACTTGATTTCTCATGGCCCAACATGATGTTCTCGGCAACAGTGAATACTGGAATCAACATGAAGTGTTGGTGGACCATTCCGATGCCAACGTTTAGAGCATCGCTAGGTTCAGAGATCTCAACCTTTTTTCCATCAATTAAAATTTCACCAGAATCGGCTCTCAATAAGCCATAAACGATATTCATTAAGGTGGATTTACCTGCGCCATTTTCACCGAGGATTGCATGAATCTGGCCAGTTTCAACCTTCAAGTTAATTGAGTCGTTAGCAGTTAACGAACCAAATGTTTTTGTAATTGCCTTTAATTCTAATGACACTCTGGAATCCTACCGATTAATGAAACAAAAAACAGGAGGCCCGATTGCTCGGAGCCCCCTGTTTTTGGCTTGCTAACGTATACCTATATCTTTAAGGTTCCTGCGATTATTTGATCTCTGATCTTACGAACTTCCAGTTTCAGTTGTCCTGGAACTCGTGAACTTAGATCGTGATAAGGAGCAAGTGAAACACCCTTGTTCTTTAGAGTTCCAACATAAGAAGCACCAGTGAACTTCTTATCTGCAACATCCTTTGCAACTGACTTGATTGATGCGCCAATTTCCTTGACCACAGTTGTTAAAAGGGTTGATTTACCAGCTGGAAGAAGTCCATAACCATCTGTGTCAACCCAGATTGTTAGAGCTTTCTTAGTCTTCTCGTTTGCTGCTGCATAAGGAGCACCAAGGCTTCCACCAACTGGAAGGATGATGTCTGCACCTTGTTGTTCAAAACCCTTTGACAACGTTAGGGCTGCATTTTGGTCTGAGAAGTTACCAACAAATGAACCGGTCTTTGAGGTTGTGTTCCAACCTAGAACAGAAACTTTCTTGCCCTTAACTTTGTTGTAGTAATCAACACCACGAACGTATCCATCCATGAAAATTGTAACTGATGGGTAAGGCGCACCACCATATGTTGCAACTTTTCCGGTCTTAGTCATTCCTGCAGATAGGTAACCTGCCAAGAACGCAGCTTCATCTGTCTGGAAAGTAAGGCCCTTAACATTCTTGACTGGCTTGCAGTTGAAGTTTGCATCGCAATCTGCGCCGGCATCATCAACAACAGCGTATGCAATCTTTGGATTTGCCTTTGCTGATTTAACAATTTCGCTGCTAATTGCAAAGCCAACACCAATGATTAATTGACATTTCTTGTCAACAAATGCCTTGATGTTTGGAGCAAAGTCTGCAGATGATGCCGCTGCAAGATATTCCGCATCTGCAAAGCCTGCTGAAGCCTGTGCACCAGCCCATGCACCTTGGTTGAATGAACGATCGTCTACGCCGCCAGTATCTAGGGCAAGACATAACTTAATTTTTGCTGCCTGTGCTGAAGGAGCAACTGCAACACCTGTGATAAGTGTTAGAGATGCAGCTATCGCAATAAGCTTTAGTGACTTTTTCAAAGCGCCTCCTGAATTAACCCTTTAACAAGGGATTGATGTTGGAGAAACCCTACACTTTCGCATATTGCATGCAAGTTTCGCGGGGCGATGTTTTGATAACAAACTCTCAACTAGCGGTTTAAAGTTACTTCGGAAAAATGCGAAAAATGCGATTTATACTGCCTGAATGAAGATCTCACGGCACATTGAACTGATCGCCCTGGTGGCAATCGCTGGGTGTATTCGCTCCCCTATAACAAGTATCGGCCCTCAGATTGATGCGATTCGCGGAAGCCAAAATTTGGGAATTATTCAATTCGGTTTCTTAACCGCAATCCCCGTGATTTGTTTCGCATTGGCTGCTCCACTGCCTAGTCTGAGAATTTTCCGAAAGATAAAGACAGAACAATTAATCGTATTCGCACTCCTCGCCCTAGCCGCGGCAACTATTTTTCGAACTTTGGGCTCTAATTCGCTGCTCTTCGGATTAACAATTATTCTTGGCGTCAGCATTGCAATCTTAAATATTGTTACCCCGGCGTTGGTCCGTCGGGATTATCCGAAAAAAATAACAACAGTCATGCCAATTTATTCGGCCGTTCTTGCACTGATGGCCTCACTTGGCGCCGGACTTTCAATTCCGATTGCAAATTATTTCGGAGGTAATTGGAAATTCGGTATCTCGGTCTGGGCCATTCCTGCAATATTGGTCGCATTGATTTGGATTCCGTTATTACGAAAAGCGCAACCAATGCCCGATTCCCACGAAAATCATTTTAAAGAATTGTTAAGGTCGAAAAAAGCTTGGCTCGTTTCAATTTACATGGGAGTTCAGTCAGCAACTTTCTATACCCAAGTGGCTTGGATGCCGAAGATGTTGATGGATAAAGATTATTCCGCCGCCGAAGCTGGGGCACTTTTCGGGCTTTCGACGCTCTGTGGTTTTGCTTTAACTTTAATTCTGCCGTTGGTTTTCAGCAAAGGTGAAAATTTACAGAGAGCAATTCTTGCGACATCAGTTCCTGGTATTGCAGGATTCTTGGGGCTCACATACTTATCGAATAGTTGGACAATTCCGGCGCTGTTATTGATCTCTACTACCCATGCAGCGCTGCCATTGGCCTTAGGTTTAATTGCGATGAAATCACCAAGCCTTGCTGCGACAAGTCATCTTTCATCCATGGCTCAGGGAATTGGATATTGCATTGCGGCGATATTCCCATTAGTTATTGGATATTCATATGCACTAACAGATAGCTGGATATCAGCCACATATTTGATTGTTTGCTTGATTGCACTTCAAGCAGTTTCTGGACTGAAGGCAAACCGCTAGATGTCAGTGCGTCTTCGTATCATTAACGCATGGCCGCTAACTTGAAATCTCTAAACCAAAAAACTTTGGCCCAAGTAACATTTATAGTTTTGGATTTAGAGACCACTGGTGCTTCACCTCAACAAGGTTGTGGCATCACAGAAATCGGTGCAATCGCAGTGCGAGGCGGCGAAGTTCTAGGAGAGTTTTCAACCTTTGTAAATCCCCAAGTACCGTTGCCTGAATACATTGTTAATCTGACCGGAATCACCGACGAAATGCTGATTGATGCTCCCCTAATTGATGAGGTATTTCCGGACTTTATAAAGTTCGTTGATCGGCATGAAGATATCCATTTGGTTGCTCACAATGCGCCTTTTGATCTTGGATTTCTCAAGGCCGCGGCAGCGTCACTTGCGATCGAATGGCCCAAATATGAAGTAATCGATACCGTTAAATTGGCAAGGCGAGTAATTGATCGCTCCGAGATTTTGAATTACAAACTGGGAACGCTTTCACAGTTTTTCGATACCCAAGCGCTACCAAATCACAGGGCGCTAGATGATGTAAAAACCACGGTTGAAGTCCTGCACAAATTAATTGAAAGGCTTGCTGGTTTTAAGGTTTTTTCAATTTCAGAATTTAAAAAATTTATGCGCTAATAATTCTTTTATCTTGAAGCAGCGCTGCCACTTTTGAGGCCAAGGTAAAAGGGTCAATTGGGTGAAGAATCGCATCTTCGGCTTTTGACCAAGCAGCTAACCAGTTATCTTGAATTCTTCCCGTGATTACTAGAACTGGTGGACAATTGAAAACTTCGTCCTTCAATTGACGAGCCAGACCCAGTCCGCCTTCAGGTACTGCCTCGCCATCAAGAATAAAAAGATCTACCTTCTGCTTGGAATCGAGATACAGCCGGAGAGCAGGGCCAGTCGCGAATTCAACAATCTTGTGTTCTGGAAGGTCAGCGGAAACTCTGCGCCCAAGTGCGGTGATAATTGAAGAACGGACCGAAGAGTCGTCGGAATAAAGAGCGATTGTCAGATTTTTCCCTGATGTCATGTGGGGAATTCTAACCATCAATAACCTTCGATTATTCGAAAAATTCTGAGATCTGCCGAGCCTTCTTCGTGATGAGATTCACCAGAAGTGAGTGCTGTCCGGGCGCCTAAATATCTCATTTCCCCCGCGAATCGGGAATAATCCTCCTATGACAACAGCAGCTGCGCCACTTACTTCACAGAGGATAAATCGCCCCAACTTAGTTGCGGTCGGAACCATCGTCTGGCTATCAAGTGAGTTGATGTTCTTCGCAGCGCTCTTCGCAATGTATTTCACAACTCGCGCAGTTCAAGGTCCAGACATTTGGCTTGAGTCAACCGGCTTACTTGCAATTCCATTCGCTGCCGCAAACACAACTGTCTTAGTTCTATCATCCGTTACCTGCCAATTTGGTGTTTTTGCTGCTGAACGTTTTCAAGCGAAGCGAACCGGTTCCATATTTCAATTTAGTAAATGGGGAATGCGTGAATGGTTCGCGCTAACTTTCTTAATGGGCGCATTTTTCATCGGCGGTCAAGTTTATGAATATGCGCATCTAGTCCAAGAAAGTTTGACTCTCTCCTCTAATGCTTATGGTTCTGTTTTCTATATGACAACCGGTTTCCACGGAATGCACGTGACTGGCGGTTTAATCGCATTCTTGATCGTAATGATTAGAACATTCCGCGCCCAAAAATTCGGACATAAACAAGCACAGACCGCGATAGTAGTTTCATATTATTGGCACTTTGTGGACGTAGTTTGGATCGCACTTTTCGCAACTATCTATTTGATTAAGTAAGACCAGGTGAATTAAAAGAATGGAAAAAATGAACTCAGGAATCAAGAAGCTCTCCCGCTATCGCCGTCATCGTTTCGCGGGTCCGGCGCTTCTTATCGTTGCACTGATAACAATGGGAACAACTTTCCAAGTTGCTAGTGCATTACCTAATTCCAGCAAGATGGAGACCACGGCAAAATCAACTTTGATTGAAGAAGGAAAGCGAATTTTCAATCTAGGTTGTTCAACTTGTCACGGTTTGAATTTAGAAGGTGGCGGAATTGCGCCAGCGCTCATCGGCGTTGGAGCCGCATCTGTTGATTTCCAAGTTGGAACTGGACGTATGCCCTTGGCGGAAATGAGCCAACAAGCGATGCGAAAGCAACCGATTTATAACGAAGAAGAAACTGCGGCTCTTGCTGCATATGTTGCCTCACTTGCACCTGGCCCAGACATCATTAATGAAGCCCAGTTAACTTATGAACGAGACGGTAACACTGCAGAAGGCGGCGAACTTTTCCGCACTAACTGCGCGATGTGTCACAACTTTGCAGGTCAAGGTGGCGCACTTACTCAAGGAAAATATGCACCAACTCTTATGGGTGTAGATGCTAAATATATTTATGAAGCAATGATTACTGGTCCACAATCAATGCCAGTGTTCAGCGATAAAACAATTACTCCTGAAGAAAAACTTTCGATTATCAAATGGGTTAAGGCTGCCGAGAATGAACCGAACCTAGGCGGCGCTGCTCTCGGTCGTGTTGGTCCAGTTACTGAAGGACTTTTGGTTTGGACGCTTGGACTTGGATTATTGATCGGCATCGCTGTGTGGCTCACTATGAAGGCGAAATAAGGTAAATAAATGTCAAAAGAGATACAGAAATTCCAAGACCCTGGCTTACCAGAACATGTTCACCGCAAAAGTGATGTAGATCCAAAGGCAGCGGATCGCGCAGAACGACAAGTTGCGATTCTCTTTGTTCTTTCTGCTCTATCAACCTTCTTAGCAATTTACGCTTACATTTTTATCAAAGATGACATATTTTTCTTCCTTCCAATAATGGGAAGCACAAATGCTCACCAATTGTTTCTCGGTCTTGGTATGGCCTTCTCACTTTTATTTATCGGCCTTGGCATGGCGCATTGGGCGAAAAATTTGATGCCAGATACCGAAGTAATTGCAGAGCGCCATGAATTTCGTTCACCCGATGAAGACCGCGAAGATTTTGTCAGAACTGTTAAGGAGCAAGCAGGAGCAGCGGGCTTAGGTCGTCGCTCTTTGATTAAGCGCACACTTGGTTTAGCACTTGGTGTTTCGGCGCTAACCCCGATTGTTTTACTTCGCGATTTAGGACCACTACCAGGAAAAGATCTTGAGAAAACTTCTTGGAAAAAAGGAACTCGGTTAGTAACAGATCCAGGTGATAGACCGATTCGTCCAGAGGATTTAGAAGTTGGCGCTGTTGCTCAGGTTCTCCCTGAATTAGAGCCAGGAAAAGTTCGCCACCTTTATGACATCGCGAAAGATGCCGTTCTATTGATACGTCTTCGCCCTTCAGAATTCCAATTAAATCCAGAACGTCTCTCTTGGACCCACGATGGAATTATTGCCTTCTCGAAAATTTGTTCACATATGGGATGCGCTGTTGCACTTTATGAACAACAGACTAAGCACCTGCTATGTCCTTGCCATCAATCAACATTTGATGTTACTCGCGCTGCCAAAGTTATCTTTGGTCCTTCAGCAAGACCACTTCCACAACTTGCAATCACAGTAGATGCTGAAGGCTACTTAGTAGCACAACAACCATTTAACGAACCTGTCGGACCTAGCTACTGGGAGCGCTCATCATGAAAAAAGTAGAACGCATTGGCGGCAATGTTGCCAGTTATGTAGATGACCGTACTGGCGCTGCAAAGTGGCTACGAAAGAATTTAACCAAAGTCTTCCCAGACCACTGGTCATTTATGTTGGGCGAGATCGTTCTTTACTCTTTCATTATCTTGCTGCTCTCCGGAACATTTCTAACTTTCTGGTTTGACCCTTCACAGCGAGAAGTTGTTTACGAAGGAAGTTACGAACCACTTCAAGATATAAAGATGTCTGCTGCATATGCCTCAACTCTTCATATCTCATTCGATGTTCGCGGTGGATTATTGATGCGCCAGATTCATCACTGGGCAGCGCTACTTTTCATGGCTGGAATGATTGCGCACTTAATGCGCGTCTTCTTTACTGGTGCATTCCGCAAACCTCGCGAAGCGAACTGGTTAATCGGAGTCGGACTTGTAACACTCGGAATTGTTGAAGGATTCCTTGGTTATTCACTTCCAGATGATCTTCTCTCCGGAACCGGAATTCGCATCGCGGAAGCAATTATTCAAGCCCTTCCTGTTGTCGGTTCTTATCTTGCATTCTTTACATTCGGTGGTGCATTCCCAGGTGAAGCATTTATCCCGAGAATCTATACGGTTCACGTTCTATTGCTTCCGGGAGCGTTCTTAGCTCTTATTACAATCCACTTAATGTTGGTTTGGTATCAGAAGCACACTCAATATCCTGGCCCAGGTCGCACTGAAAAAAATGTTGTTGGTTATCCATTAATGCCGGTTTATATGGCGAAAGCTGGCGGCTTCTTCTTTATTGTCTTCGGTGTTACGGCCTTACTCGGCGCAGTTGCATCCATTAACCCCATTTGGCTCTACGGTCCCTACAACCCCGGGCAGATCTCTGCCGGTTCACAGCCCGATTTTTATATGGGTTGGCTCGATGGTTTAGTTCGCATGGCTCCCCCAATTGAGAGTTACATCTTTGGTTACACGATTTCTTGGAACATTTTAATTCCGGGCTTAATTATTCCAGGAATTCTTTTCACTCTCATGGCCCTATATCCATTTATTGAATCTTGGATGACTGGCGATAAAGAGGAACATCATTTACTAGATCGACCACGTAATAATCCAAACCGCACTGCAATCGGTGCGATGTCACTTTCTTTTATCTTGGTCGTGTTAATTAATGGGGGTAACGACATCATCGCAACCAACTTCCATCTAACGATTAATCAGATCATGTGGTTTACCCGCATAGGTGTAATCGTTATTCCACCACTGGTCTTTGTAATTACTAAACGAATCTGTCTCTCATTGCAGCGCGCAGATCGCGAAAAGGTCCTACATGGTCGCGAAACTGGCCGCTTGGTAATGCTTCCTCATGGTGAATTTGTCGAAATTCATGAAGAGCTAACACCAGCGCAAAAATTCACTCTTACCCAACATCAACAACCTAAAGCACTTCTACTTCCTGCAACTGATGCAAATGGAGTTCTAAATCCGCAAGGTATCAAGGGCAAGATTCGTGCAAGATTTAGCCAGGCTCACGTTGAACAAGTTCCTGCACCAACCGAGAGCGAAGCAGAAGCGCTCGAAGGCGGACACCATTAATTAAAAGCTAGTTTTAAGTTAGATTATCGCCGTGGAATTAATGGAGTTCATGGGGATAGCAAGAGAGTGGATAACAACTGGACCTCTGGTCTTATTCTTTTTTCTTGCTGGAATCGAACTGCGCGCTGAGATATTAGATGGTGCGTTTAGGAAACGGTTCTCCTTTCTCATCCCTTTCTCCGCAGCCATCGGCGGAATGATTGCTCCAGCACTTATCTATTATTTGATTGCGAGAAATAGTTCCGCTCCGGAATCTGCTTGGGGCGTTCCAATGGCAACAGATTTGCCTCTTGCTCTACTTGCGCTCTCGCTACTAGCGAGAAGTGTGTCTAATCGAATTCGTGGCTTTCTTTTAGCCCTCGCAATTGCGGATGACATTGGATCTATTATCGTTGTTGCCGTTGTTTACAATCATGATGTTGATTTCCGAAGAATCCTAATAAGCGCTTTTCTGCTACTTCTCTTCTGGAAAACAGCGCCTAAGTTTCCCCTTGTCGCCCTGCTCATTGGGCTCATTACCTGGGGCGTGTTCAAGGACAGTGGCATCCACCCAACAGTAATTGGAGTTCTTCTTGGGCTTTTAATCAACCATAAGGAATCTGAGTGGTTGGTAAACAAACTAACTCCGGTGATAAATTATTTCGTAATTCCTGCTTTTATAATCACAACGCTATGGATTCCCTGGAAAAATACCCCGGTTTTATTGTTTAGCCCAATAGTTTTGGGGCTGATCGTTGCTCGACTACTTGGAAAACCACTGGGAATCTGGCTTTTCGGAGTTATCGCAATGAAGACTATGGGACATCCGGTTATCGAAAAAAAGGATTTATTCATTGTAGGAACGCTAGGAACAATTGGGCTTTCAGTTTCAATGCTCTTTGCAAATCTTGCAGAACTCGGTCAGGACTTGAATGGAACTCTCTTGGGAGTTCTAATTACTTTGCCGCTAGCGCTAGTTCTTATATTAGCTAGTGCGCACTTGCTGAAGGCTTCTCGTATTCAAGAACGAAACCAAGGATACTGATAAGCAAGCCACCAACAGCGATAAGCGTTAGCCACCAACCTATTAATAGACCTAGGCCAGCAAGAATCATGCAGAAAGCTACTGGAAGTGGCCACCAAGAATGTGGTGAATAAAAACCGAGTTCGCCAGCAGAATCTGAAATTTCACCAGTGACATTATCTTCTGGAAGAACATTGCCTAGGCGCTTATTTGTGAACCAGAGATAAAAACCAATTAGCGCTGCAAGACCACCTGAAAGACCGATAGCGGTTATTCCTACTGCTTCACCGCCCACGTACCAATAAATGACTGTGATGATGGCATAAAAAACTGCAAGACCATTGAAAAGCCAGTAACCGGTTTTCATGCTTAATGACCTTCAGTCTTTATGTGCGGATAATGCAGATCGAATGCCGGACGCTCACTACGAATTCGCGGCATCGATGTGAAGTTGTGGCGTGGTGGTGGGCAAGAAGTTGCCCATTCTAAAGACGAGCCATATCCCCAAGGATCATCAACGCCGACTAATGGTGACTTTCTTGTGATCCACACATTCATAAAGAATGGAATCATTGAAAGTGCTAACAAACCTGAACCAATAGTTGAAATTGTATTCATCGTTGTGAAGCCATCGGTCGCCAAATAATCTGCATAACGACGCGGCATTCCCTTAATGCCGAGCCAATGCTGGATTAAGAAAGTCATATGGAAACCAAAGAACAAAGTCCAGAAGTGAATCTTGCCGAGGCGTTCATTTAGCATGCGCCCGGTCATCTTTGGCCACCAGAAGTAGAAGCCCGCGAACATTGCAAAGACCACTGTTCCAAAGAGTACGTAGTGGAAGTGCGCAACAACGAAGTAAGAAGCTGAGACTGCAAAATCAAGTGGTGGTGAAGCCAGAATAATTCCAGTCAATCCGCCGAACAAGAAGGTGATTAAGAATCCCATCACCCAGAGCATCGGGGTTTCGAATGAAACACTGCCTCGCCACATTGTTCCAATCCAGTTGAAGAATTTAACTCCAGTAGGAACACCAATTAAGAAAGTCATGAATGAGAAGAATGGAAGCAAGACCTGACCACTCGCAAACATGTGGTGGGCCCATACAGAAACAGAGAGCGCAGAAATTGCAATCGTTGCTGCAATTAATCCCTTGTAGCCGAAGATTGGTTTGCGACTAAATACCGGCAAGATTTCAGTAGCGATTCCGAAGAATGGAAGGGCCAATATATAAACCTCGGGGTGTCCGAAGAACCAGAAGAGATGTTGCCAGAGCATCGCGCCACCGTTGGCCGGATCAAAAATATGCGAACCGAATAATCTGTCAGATTCCAACGCAAGAAATGCTGCGGCTAATGGTGGGAAGGCAAGTAAAACCAGAATCGAAGTTAGAAGAACATTCCAAGTAAAAATCGACATCCGGAACATCGTCATTCCTGGAGCGCGCATCGTGAAAATAGTGGTTATGAAGTTAACGCCACCAAGGATTGTTCCGATACCGCTAATTGCTAATCCCATAATCCAGAGATCGCCACCGATGCCTGGCGAATATTGTGAGTTTGCAAGTGGTGCATATGCTGTCCAACCAAATGAGGCGGCTCCACCAGGCGTTAGGAAACCGGCAAATGCCATCAATCCACCAAAAAGAAACAACCAGTAGGACAACATGTTCATTCTTGGGAAAGCCACATCTGCTGCGCCTATTTGCAGCGGCATAATTACATTTGCAAATCCAACAAACAATGGGGTTGCAAACATCAGCAACATAATTGTTCCGTGCATTGTGAAAACTTGGTTGTACTGTTCATTTGAAACAAATTGCAGACCAGGACGAGCAAGTTCCGCACGCAAAATAAGTGCCAATAGCCCAGCAATTAAGAACCAGGCGAATGTAGTGTACAAATACAAATACCCGATCATCTTGTGATCTGTTGAAGTAATAACCTTTACAAATAATTGGCCTTTAGTTAGCGCCTTCTTAGCAGGCGCAGCTTGATCTGCGGTGCGCGTCGCGTATGTAGTCATATTAGGCCACCTTTAAATTGGTTATGTATTCTTCGTAATCACTAACTGAGACAACTTTTACCGTAAAGAGCATCTGAGAGTGGGAGCGGCCACACAAAATATTGCAACGTCCAGGGTAGGTGCCGATTTTATTTGCACTGAATTCAATGTGATTTTTAACGCCAGGGAGATTTTGAATTTGAATCATAAAAGCTGGAATCCAAAATCCATGAACAACATCCGTGGAAGTTATATTGAACTTAACTCTCTCGCCTACTGGTAGAACCAAAGTAGGTGGCTTCGCAGTTGTGCCAGTAACAGTTGGCGCATCTGGGTTATCTTTATATGTAAATTGCCAAGACCATTGCATGGCATTTACGTCGATAATATGACTGACTTTGTCATCAGCTGAAACTTTTGTAATGGCTGATTCTTTAACGGCCGTGAAATAAAACAGAACGGCAACGATGATGAATGGAATAATTGTGTAAGCAATTTCAACCGGAACGTTGTATTGAGTCTGCTTAGGAACTTCATCACCTTTACGACGGTGGCGAAAAACCGGCCACACGATCAAGATTGCGGTGAAAACTCCGACTACACCTGCTGCGATCCATGCGCCTTGCCAAAGTGGGAGCGAAGTGTCGTTAACACTTGAAACTCCCTTAGGGAATCCCATTCCCGAAATATTTTCCGTTGAACAAGATGTGAGGAGCGAAATTGCGCCTACGGAAATCACCGTTAAGAGAGCACGGACCAGAGATTTCTTGCTGGGCATCAAATTCATTGGGTAAGAATATCGTTCAGTTACACCTCTTTAACCATGTGGGAGTAGCGTTCTGTGCGTGGTTTCCATCACCCCGAATTTTCAATCAGAACCTCCCCTTCATGAGGCTGCTCGCATGGCGCTTCCGCATATTTTTGAGGCCGCCTGGCCAGATCCCACAAAATTAGGGGTCGATTCAAAGAGTACTGCCATTCTTTTGAATGAAGCAAAAGAAACCTTTGCCAGCCACCTGGGAATTCGCGGAGATGAAATAAGTTTTCTCGGAGAACTGAATCTTGGATTCCATCTAGGTTTAACTGGCTTAATGTCGCCTGATAACAGATTGGTATTTAGCAACATTGACCGAATGGAAGTCTTCGCAATATCTGAAAACCATCCTTCTGAGAGATTAGAAGCCTCCAATACCGGCCAAGTTAACTTCACAGATCTGAATCGAAGTGATGTGGTCTGCTTGCAACTTTGCAACCGAGAAACTGGAACTATCCAAGAAGGTCGACCAGACAACGTCGCTGGTGTTTTTGTTGATGCCACCGCATCAGGAACCCGAATCAAATTACCTGATAATTGGAGCACAGCCCTATGGGATTCAACTTCCTGGGCTGGCCCCAGTGGTTTAGGAATTTTCGCTGTTTCCAAGAGCGCTAATTGGAAGAACCCACTTCCCCATCTTGATGGTCGGATAAATCCTGGGCCAACATCACTTCCGTTAATTGTGGCAAGTGCGCTAGCGATAGATAGCTGGGTCGCCGATGAGAAAAATCTTGCGGCGAAGATAGCAACAATAAATAGTGATGTCAGAAATTACATCACGACAAATATTCCAGATTCTGATCTTGCCCCTGGCGGCGCAGATCATTTGATTAGCGCATCCTTCTTGTATGTAAATGCCGAACAGTTAGTTACGACCCTTTCAGATAAGGGATATGCCGTTGATTCAGGATCTGCTTGTAGTGCGGCAAATATGCAACCAAGTCACGTTTTAGCAGCTATGGGTGTTCTGACCCAAGGAAACATTAGGCTGACAATTCACCACTCAACTACATTTGATGAAGTAAAAGAATTCTTGAATGTTTTGAAGCAGACAGTTAACGAGTTGCGAGATCAAAAGTGATTTTGGATTGCTTGGGCAAGCGCTGTCCCCTACCAATTATTGAACTAGCGAAGGCGCTTAGTGATAAACCGGTCGGCTTCGAAGTAACTCTTCTAAGCGATGATCCAGCATCTGCCCCTGACTTGATTGCCTGGGCCCGAATGACGACGAATTCAGTTGAAACAATAGATTCAAAAACTTTTAAAATCACAAAACTAGCCAACTAAGCGCGGTTCTAACTTCCCACTTACTTCTTCAGCTGCAGCAGTTCCGTATGCCTCAGCAAATCTTTCAATGAATTCAGCTTTGGTAAATCTATATTCCTGCGTTCCTTTTATTTCGATGCAGAATGTTGCGAGCATCGAACCAATTTGCGCACATCTTTCATGGTTAAAACCCCAAGCTAGTCCTGCAACAAAGCCAGAACGAAAACAATCTCCAACTCCAGTTGGATCAATCTTGAATTTTTCTTTAGGCACGCCAACAGTTATAGGTTCCTTGCCGTGTTCTTCAACCCGAGCGCCTTTGGAGCCGAGGGTAATTACGCGAACTGCAACCTTGCTGAAAATTTCGGCATCGCTCCATCCAGTTTTTTGGATAGTCAGCGCAAGTTCATATTCGTTTAAGAATAAATATTTTGCGCCCTCAATCAATGACTTAATAGCTTCGCCATCCATGCGGGCTAATTGCTGTGACGGATCAGCGGCAAATGAAATTCCCATTTCTCGTGCACTTTGGCTGTGGCTTAGCATCGCATCGGGATCATCCGGAGAAATTATTAGCAGGTCGAATTTTCCAGTTTTTTCAATTATTGGTGCCAATTCAATTTCCCGAGCCTCACTCATCGCACCTGGGAAGAACGAAGCAATCTGATTTAGTTCTTGATCGGTTGTCACCATGAAAGATGCAGTTAGAAGTTCTTTAGAAATCTTCACATGTGTCGTATCAACACCGTGCCTGGTTAGCCAAGAATCGTAATCCGCCCAATCAGTCCCAACTGCGGCAATTAAAAAGGGATTTAACCCAAGAGCGCCGATTCCGAATGCGATATTTGCTGCGGTGCCGCCGCGTCTTACATCAAGACCATCAACTAAAAATGAGAGTGAAACTTTATCCAGTGAGCCTGCAACTAATGAGTCCGTGAACCTGCCCGGAAATGTCATTAAATGATCGCGCCCAACAGAGCCAGCGCAGGCAATTTTCATAACTGATTAGTTGACTATTTAAATAACTGTTGAGTTAATTAAATGAATCGCCACAGGCGCATGAACCCTGGGCATTTGGATTATCGATTGTGAATCCTTGCTTTTCGATAGTGTCCACAAAATCAATTGAAGCGCCCATCAAATAAGGCGTGCTCATCTTGTCTGTTACAACGCTTACTGCACCGAACTTAGTAACGGTGTCGCCATCAAGTGAACGATCATCGAAATAGAGTTGGTATTTCAGGCCTGAGCAACCACCTGGTTGAACGGCAACACGAAGACTTAGGTCATCGCGACCTTCTTGAGTTAGAAGTGCAGCAACTTTAGAAGCCGCTACATCTGTAAGGGCAATTCCAGTTGCCGCAGTTACTGGTGTCTCAGTAATTGTTACCTCTTGTGAAGTCTCTGTGCTCATTGCTCTCCCAAAATTTATTTCCGACTTAATTCGTTAATGGGTAAAGGCTACTCCATAATGTCCCTATGGGCTCATCAAGACTTTCCGAATTGCTCTTACTAGGCCAGGGTTCTGACCTTAAGAGCGAACGAGGCGTCTCCTGTGATGGCGAGCTGCCTGCGGCAAGTGATCCGCAATTAGTAGAACGAGCCAGAATCGCACGGGCCGCACTTGGAAGCCGCGCGATGGTTCTGGGCCACCACTATCAACGAGATGAAGTAATCCAATTCGCAGATATAACTGGCGACTCTTTTAAATTGGCACAAGCGGCACAGGATAATCACTCTGCCGAATTCATATTCTTCTGCGGCGTGCATTTCATGGCGGAGAGCGCCGATATTTTAACTTCTGCAGATCAGAAAGTTATTCTTCCCGATCTTGCAGCAGGCTGTTCGATGGCCGACATGGCGACAGCAAAACAAGTTGATGATTGTTGGAAAGTTTTAGAAAAAGTTGGCGTAGCAAGCAGAACAACTCCAATTACTTATATGAATTCTTCTGCAGCCATTAAATCTTTTACTGGGAAAAATGGTGGCGCTGTTTGCACCTCTTCAAATGCAATGCGCGCAATGTATTGGGCCTTTGATAAGGGTGAGAAAGTTCTATTTCTCCCCGACCAACATTTAGGCCGCAACACTGCAGTTTTAAACTTAGGACTCAAGCTTGAAGATTGTGTGCTCTGGAATCCGTGGAAAGCAAATGGTGGCCTTACTGATTCTGAGATACTAAATGCAAAAGTAATTTTGTGGCGTGGACACTGTTCGGTTCATGGAAGATTTTCCTTAGAAAATATTACGCAGATGCGTGCCAAAGTTCCTGGAATCCAAATCTTGGTGCATCCAGAGTGTCAGCACGAGGTTGTTTCAAATGCCGATGTCGTTGGAAGCACAGAAATGATCATCAAAACTATTGAGAATTCTGCTCCTGGTAGTAAGTGGGCCGTTGGCACCGAATTAAACCTTGTGCAACGCCTGGCAAATAGATTTTCGGATCGGGAAGTTCATTTCTTAGATAAAACCGTCTGCTACTGCTCGACAATGAACCGAATTGACCTGCCTCACCTAGTCTGGGCAATGGAATCCCTGGTGTCTGGGCGCTTGGTCAATCAAATCTCAGTAGATTCAGAGACTTCTAGATATGCAAAAGTTGCGCTCGAGCGAATGCTCGCTCTACCGTAGCGACATGAAAAAAGCCGAAGATATAAATCCTGAAAAGAATCCGAGTAAAAAGGGTAAGGCAACGCCGAAACGAAAAGATGCTGTTGCAGCCACAAAAGTTAATTCAATTACCTCCCCCGTAACAAAAGCAGATCGCTCTAAGAACCGCGAGACACTAAGAGCTGCTCGAGCAGAGGCAAGAGCTGCTTACATGCGCGGAGATCAGAACGCATTACCTGCTCGCGACCGTGGACCAGTAAAGAAATTTGTACGCGACTACATAGATTCACGTCGTTCATTAGGTGAATATTTCTTGCCATTGATGGTAATTGTATTAGTTCTCACTCTTGTTCCATCTGCAGAGATTAGATTTGTTGCAATTATCTTTATGTATGGCGCAATGCTTTACTCTGTTGTCTATGGTTTTTTTGTTACAAAAAATATCAAAAAACAAGTAGCTGAAAGATTCCCTGACGAGTCTACAAAAGGCCTAGGAATGTACGGCTGGCTTCGTTCAACACAAATGCGACGCTTGCGTGCACCAGCACCACAGAAAAAACTTGGTGAGCAGGTTTAATTAAGCTCTTGGATTTGGGCTCTCTGTACGTTCCGGATTAGTTTCAGGAATCGAACCGAGGGCCTTATCTATTTCTGCTAGAACTTTAGACGAAAGCTTTATGCCTGCGGCTTTAACATTTTCCTTAACCTGAGATGGTTTTGAGGCTCCCATAATTACTGAAGAAACATTTGGATTAGCCAGCGCCCACGCCAGCGCCAATTGCGACATGGTTAAATCAAGTTCAGCTGCAATTGGTTTTAGTTGTTGCACCGCGGTAAGGACCTCATCGCCCATCCAACGCGAAATCATTTCAGCTCCGCTTTTTTTATCTGTCGCTCTTGAACCTGATGGTGGCTTTTTGCCTGGCAAATATTTTCCCGTTAGAACTCCTTGTGCAATAGGCGACCAAACTATTTGACCAATACCTTCTTCGATACAAAGTGGAACAACTTTTGATTCTATAACTCGCCAGAGCATCGAATATTGTGGCTGGCTAGATACAAAACGATCAAAACCATTCGCCTTTTGAATTTTTAACGCATCACCTATTTGAGGCGCGGTCCACTCAGAAAATCCAATGTAGTTAACTTTTCCCATACGGATTAGATCATCGAAGGCACGAAGTGATTCTTCTAATGGCGTTTCGAAATCGAATCGATGCAATTGATAAAGATCTATATGGTCGGTGTTCAGGCGCTTCAACGAGGCATTTACTGATTCCATGATGTGTTTGCGTGAAAGCCCACGATCATTCTTACCTGTTCCGGTTGGCCAATAAACTTTTGTGAATAATTCATAACTCTCGCGCTTAACACCCTTAAGCGCTTTACCAAGCACGCTCTCGGCTTTGGTGCCTGCATATACATCTGCGGTGTCGAACGTTGTAATTCCTGCATCTAGTGCAGCGTGTACACATTTGATCGCTGCATCTTGCTCTACTTGAGACCCATGCGTAATCCAATTTCCATAAGAGATCTCTGAAACATACATTCCCGATGAACCGAGGCGGCGATATTCCATAGGTAAGAGCGTAGTCTCTTCTGACGCCAGGCTGACAATCGCCATCGGACTCGCCTTTGCGATTGGCCACCGTTCTAGCAAGAATCGCTGAAGTAGTGCTAATTTTCTGCCACTGAAAGTACTTGCAACGCAAAAATTTTCGGTAGTAATGCGTTTAGCGAAGTCCGGTGAAAACCCGGCGCTGTCCCGCAACTGTAGAGATTTAATTCAAGGCTACTTAAGTATCTTTGAATATAAATCCGAGCCAGGTCGCCTAACACGTTATTGATGTATCCGACCTCGGAGGAAGGTCGGGCTTCTAGAGAATTTATTTTCTTTTTGCCCAAGCTTCCTCCCTCAAAAACTCTTGAGGGAGATTTTTTATGTTTAAAGTTAAACCTGTTTTAATCAAGTTTGTAGTGACAACTCTTGTGTTCTCTTTCTTAGCGCTAAATCCAACACAAGCCGCTACAGCAATACCAAAAAGAATTATTTCACTGTCACCAAGTGCCACTGAGATTCTTTATGCAATTGGAGCCGGAAACCAAGTTATTGCGGTTGACGATCTTTCGAATTATCCAAGTAAGGCGCCAATAACAAAGCTATCGGCATTTAGCCCAAATGTAGAGGCACTGCTTAACTACAAGCCGGATCTAATTATTTTGAATGCTGACGCAACAAAGGCGCTTGAAGTTAAGGCGGCTCTGGAAAAATTGAAGATCAAAGTCTTCTTCGAACGTGCGCCACTTGATTTAAAAGAGGCCTATCTCGAGATCACTGCACTCGGTCGAACTACTGGGAAAATATCCGGTGCCCAGAACGTTATCTCTAACATGAAGAGCAAAATATCTGCTGCAATCAAAAAGGGCAAAACTTCTAAGAAAATTACCTTCTTCCACGAATTAGATAACACTCTCTATT
>CANLEG010000004.1 GCA_947489605.1 Actinomycetota bacterium | reverse complement strand
ACCAATGTATCCAGTTGTTGAAGGCTCTGATTAACTCCCCAAATCTCGCCATAACAAGTATGCAAAAAATAGCGCTACGGGCATTGTTAAATACCCAGCGATGAATCCTAAATTATCGAAGATAATCGCAAGAATTAATGGAGTCACCCCATATGAAGCAGCCATACCAGTCATAAAATTTGAAATCTTGCCCGAAGGATCTGCGAATCCTTCGGAAACTTGAAATACTCCCACGCCATAGAGAGCAGAGCCAGCGATACTCGCAATCAATAAACCAATCACGGTTATCGCAGAAGATTGAGTTAGGCAAATAGTCACAACCCCAATTGGATAAAGAACAAGGACTAGACGCATAGTTTTTTTAACAGGATGGCCTAGAGTGGCAAATCCAATTCGGGAAATTCCCGTAACTAAGCTCAATAATGCTAAGCCGAAGGCCCCTAACGCGACGCCCGCTCCTCGGTCAATTAATAAATCAATAGCCCAAAATCCGATTCCCATCTCACAGAACGACATCAAGAAACCAGCAAGAAATATTTTCCGGTAGTTCTTGGAAGAGTGATTTGGCAAACCTTCTACCTTAGATGTTTTAGCGGATGCAGAAACTAAGAATTTTACTTTCCAAACAACAATCATGGTCAGTGGAGCAAGGATTAAAACCCCTAGTAATATTGGCAATCGCCATCCCAATTCTGCATTGAGAGAAATGCTAATAAAAAAGATGGCACTTGCACCCAAGCAGGCTTGGATCCCACTCTGAATATATATTCTTCGAAGTGATGGCTTAGCATCGAGTGAAATTTGAGAGAGGCTAAGTGAGTTTACAAGCGACTGTGAAAATGCAGCGAGACCACAACCTGGCACGGTAATCCACATGGATGGTCCGAGAGTAAGACCTAATATTCCTAAAGACATGATTGGAATTGATAATCTCATTATTTTTTCGCGGCTAATTTTTTTCACAAGGCTTACTGCAAGGTGAGCCCCTAGCACCGCGCCAATTCCCACAGAAATGCTATGCATGCTGGCAAGTGTTCTGCTAATTCCAAAATCAATACGAATCAGCGGTATTGCACTACCTGCTGCCCACAATAAATAAGAGCCAAATACTGCTTGAAAAACAATTGCTTCAAAAGTACTTGGCCTACGCATCACGCTCTTGACTATAAACTAAGACCCATGTGTCATCAATAGTATTAATAGATTTTATCGAGATGTGAAAAAATAAAATCAAAACCCAGGTATGTAAGGAAATCGCCCTTCTAATTCTGGGTCCAAAAATGTGATGAAGCGTCTGATGTATAGCAATTCACCTGAAGGGTGAACTCCAAATTTTTCGTAACCGGTAGATTCATAGAGATATTGACCTCTACTGTTATCACTAGCGGTTATAAGCATTACTCCGCCTTTGCCGTTTTGTTCGGCCCAATGATTTGCATGTTCGACAAGTTTCTTACCAATACCTTGCCCCTTTCTATCTTCGCGCACTGCTATACCTAACCACGGAAGGGTGGTATCTATATCCCAGAGGAATACATAGCCCAACATCTTTCCATCTTCCTCTGCTAACCAGCGAATGATTGATTTGTTCTTCTCTGTTACAAATTTCACCGCAAAGTTACGATTAACATCATTCTGATTAAAGAAAGTAGTGCTCTCCTTGCCCATTTGATCAAAAAAGCCATGGATCATTGGGAGATCGGCCGGTAGGAATTCACGAATTTTCATTAGAGTAAATATAACAAATGGATTGCGTTATTCAATCAAACTATTTCTCAAACTATTTCTCAAACTGATCAAACCCTAAGCCCGTTAAGTCAGCAAACTTTCCTAGCTCTTCGGCCTCTTGTAGTTTCCAAATAACTCTCAAACCTTGAAGACTTTCCGGACCACTTGTTAGTGGTTCAAGTGATTGAACTATGCAATCTACGAAATGAATTAGTTCTCCTTGAAGATGCTTAGATTCCCTATCAGTTTGTAAAATAATTTCCGCCTGTAATGGATCGGGCGAAAGTGTTCCACCAATCCCACCCTTTGGTGGTTCACCTTCAAATCCATGGTGGGCATATAAAAATCCGGCAGTGATATTAACTTCAAGCATGCCCTTTTCACAATGTGCATGGATTGCATAACCATGTCTAGTAGCTCTAGCTCCCCAAGTTCCAAAATGATGGCCTAAAGCACCTGACTCGAAAGCGATTACAGCATCGCTGGTTCCTTCGCGCTCCATCCAAGGTGTTCCCAATCGCGTTCCCATATGAATTCCAGTAGTTGGGCGTCCAAGAAACCAGAGCAATAAATCTATGTAGTGGCAGCCATGGCTAAAAAATTGGCCACCGCCAAGTTGTTTAGCTGATCTCAACCAATGTCCGACTGGAGCCTGCGTTAATTGTTCGGTAAAAATTCCAATATGAAAAACTTTTCCTAAGTACTCCTCATCGAGTAGTGATTTAAGTCTGACTATAAGGGGGTGGTATCGCATTGGATATGCAGTCATTAAAGTCTTGTCAGCTGCTTTTGCACCGTTGATAAGGTCCAAACATTCAAATTCACTAATGGCCATTGGCTTCTCCATTAGTACGTGCTTTCCCGCTTTTAAAGCTGCAATTCCTATTTCGTGATGCAAATCGTGAGGTGTTGCAATTAGAACTGCATCAACATGAGGGAAGAGTTCCCGGTAGTCAACAAATGCATGATCAGCGCCCAAAATTTCGGCAGCGTTTTTTGCGCGTTCAAGATCTATATCAGCGGTTGCAGTGACTATAACTTTGTCTTGTAAATCTTGAAAAATTTGCTGATGCGATTTTTGCATATCGCCGCAGCCAATAATTCCTAACCTAATTTTTGATAATGGTTTAGCCAAGAGAATTACTCACCAGATAGACCAGCCACCATCGACGACAATGCTCTGTCCAGTAACGAAGGATGATCCTGGTGCAGCCAAGTAGAGGAGAGCGGTTCGTAATTCAGTGTTTGTTCCAATTCTGCGCATAGGTGTGGCTCCAGAGAGGGCATCTAGCAACGGTCCAGGTTTAAACACTTCATGATTTGCTGGAGAATCAAAGAAGCCAGGGCAAATTGCATTTACCGTAACGCCGGTGTCTGCTACTTGAGTTGATAAAAATCGAGTTAAACCAATAAGTCCATGTTTACTTGCGAAATATGAGGGCATGTCCACACCTAATCCTGGAAAGAGGTTTGAATCCAAAGACCCTATTCCACAGATAGAAGCGATGTTGATTACTCTTCCCCATCTTTTTTCAATCATTCCCGGTAAGAATTTCTGCGAAAGCCAGAACGGCGCCTCTAAGTTAAGGATCATAATTCGGCGCCATTCTTCAGATTGTTCTAAGTCCCACTTAGCGCGGTGAGATAAACCTGCGTTATTTACTAAAATGTCTATTCCGCCAAGATCTGTTGCTAATTTAGAGACTTGATCTTGATCGGTCACGTCGCAAACCATGGATGAGATTCCAGAATAGCGCTCTGATAACTCGCTAACAGTTAAGTCGAGCGAATCTTTTCTGCGACCACAAATTACAACTTCTGCACCAGCGTCTAGCAGCGCTTCTGCAAATTGTCTTCCCAGCCCATCGCTTCCACCAGTTACCAAGGCTCTGCGCTTCGATAAATCAAAATCAGTCATCACCATTATTTATTACTCCCGCTCCAAATAAAATTTCCAAATATTCTTCAGTATTCGAACACTATGCCTTACTATGTATAAAATTCAAGACTTCCAAAAACTTTAAAAAAGGAGTTCCGCATGCTGAAATCTTTATCTCTAGAGGGTAGCCGTGCCTTAGTTACTGGATCTGGTTCAGGTATTGGGCGCCAGATTGCACAAGGATTTGCTGAAGCAGGTGCAGCCCTAATTCTTGTTGGGCGTCGTGAAGAGGCACTTCAACGAACAGCTGAGATTTTAAAAAAATACAGTGACCTAACTCCAACGATTATCGCAGCCGACATCACGACAACTTTAGGTTTAGAAAAAATTGCAAATGAAGCTGGACAAGTTGATGTTCTTTGCAACAACGCCGGAGCATCGGATTATGGCCCTTGGCAAAGTATCTCAATTGAAAAATGGCGAAATACCTTTGCGGTCAATGTGGAGGCGCCATTTAGACTCTGCCAAATATTTGCTCCACTAATGATGGAACGAAAGTACGGAAGAATAATTAATATCGGATCTGTCTACGGCGTGATGGGTGGAAATCCTGCTCTGTATCCTGGGATGGATTGGGACATTGCACCTTATTTTGCAAGCAAACATGCAGTTCACGGAATCACTCATTATTTAGCCCCGCGATTGGCGATGTTTGGAACAACGATTAATACCCTCTCGCCTGGTGGTTTTGCAGGATCTGAAATGAACGAGAAGGCAGGGGCCGGCTCTAGTGAAATGCTTGAAGCGTTTTACAACGCGGTTCCGATGCGCCGACTCGGTGGCAGCGATGACATATCAGCCGCCGCCGTATTTTTGGCATCTCTTGGCTCCAAATATATGACAGGACAGAACGTCATTATCGATGGCGGATGGAGCTCTTGGTGAATCAAATTCACCGATTATAACAATTTCTTTACCTGCCGAATCCTTGCCAATCCACACCCAAATGTGGTGAAGTTCTATCACCAAGTGCGGGCCTTCTTTGCTGAGGGCTTGTGCTACAAACCTAGTTAGGAGTCGAAAACCGATGTTGAAGAGAAAATTATCCCTTCTTTCAACTGCAGCAGTGATAAGTCTTGGCGCTTCTTTGGCGCTGCCTTTATCGTCTGCTCAGGCTGAAGATGTAACTCTTAAGTTAGTCATGGCCTCTTATACCGATGACATGCTGCCTTATTACACAGACTTGATTACACGATTTGAAGCTGCGAATGCAGGTATCAAAGTCGATCTCGATGTAGTTGCATGGCCAGAAATTGGACAAAAAGTAAAGACACTCATTGCTTCAGGTCAATCCCCAGACATTGTTAACAATGATGAATTTGCTGGAGAAGCAGCAGATGGACTTCTTTATCCTGCTAACAAAATTGTTAGCGCAGCAACGCTTAAAGATATTATTCCTGCATTTAGAGATAACTCTAAGTACAACGGTGTTGAATACGCAGTCCCTGATCTAGCTTCAGCTAGAGCGTTCTTCTATAACAAGACAATTCTGAAGGGTGCAGGAGTCACAAAGCCACCTGCAACTTGGACAGAACTTAAGGCTGCAGCAATCAAAATCAAAGCCAAGTATCCAGATGTATATCCTCTTGGATTACCTCTAGGTGTAGAAGAAGGCCAAGCTGAATTTACAGTTTGGGGTGGCGGAAATGGTGGACGCCTCTACAACGCAAAAACCAAGAAGTACACAATCGATACAAAGGAATACCTAGAAACCCTTACTTTCTTAAAGGGACTTGTTGATTCAAAGTTGACTCAACCAAATCCAGGTAAGACAAATCGTACCGATGGTGCTTGGTCATTATTCGCTAAGGGCAAAGTTGCTATGGTCAACGGCGGCGTATTCTTGCCAGACTGGCTATCAAAGAATGGTGGCGAGAAGATTAAGTGGGGCGCATCAGCATTCCCACACGCTCCTGGTAAGACAGATATCACCCTCGGTGTGCAGGATTACTTCAAGGGATACAAGGCGAACGGTCGCGAAACAGAAATCCGTAAGTTCTTGGATTTCATTTTCGTACCCGCTAACTATGCAGGCTTCTTGAAGGCTGCTGGCGGATTTATTCCTGCTACAAAATCAGCCGGAAAATTAGCTGAATCAGATCCAATCATTGGACCTTATATCAAGCTATTGCCTAAGGCTATCTTCTACCCAGGAACTGTTGGTTCATGGTCAGCTTGTAAAGCAGATATCGTCACTCAAATGGGTACAGCAATGCTGAATCCAAAGAAAGCTCTGACTAACATTCAGAAGAAGTGTGATGCTGCAAACGCTGGATAAGTAGTTGAAAAACAAGACAAGCAATTGCTGAAAATGCGTTGCTTGTCTTGTTTTTCTTATCTCCAATAAAATAAGATTTCTAAAATTGCTAAAGATTGATAAAGATTTTTAAGAGTTGATTAAAGCTGGAAGAAGGAAGAACTTGTCCACTAAGACGTTTAAAAAAGGTTCGAGCTTCAGATCTTTGCCTTGGATCGGTCCAGCATTGCTTCTTATTTTTATCTTCGTTTTGTGGCCGGTCGTAGAGCTATTCCTCGTATCATTTAGAGAAATTAGTGTTAGCGGACTTATTAAAGGTTGGGCCGGAACTGAAAATTACAAAGCGCTATTAGATAACAGTGATCTAAGCGGAACCCTCAGGAGAACGGCCATCTGGCTTGTCGTCGTGGTCACATTAACAATGGCACTATCTCTGCCGTTGGCTCAATTAATGAATGCCAACTTTCGCGGAAGAAGATTTCTTCGCTATTCAGTAATCGTACCTTGGGCTGCATCTCTAGTAATTACTGCTACATCGTGGAAATGGATTCTCGATCCCTATTTCGGAATTGTTACTCGAATTATCGTTGACTTACGTATAGCGGAAGAGCCAGTGGATTTATTGGGAGATCCAAGGACATCATTCATAGTTCTATTAGCAGTCGGAATTACCGTATCACTTCCTTTCACAAGTTATGTTCTGCTCGCCGGGCTTCAGGCGATACCGAAGGAGATAATGGAGGCTTCACTAGTAGACGGAGCAAGTGCTTGGAAGGGTTATTGGGCAATCACGTTTCCATTATTGCGCCCAGCATTTCTAGTTGCGGCAGTAATTAATTCAGTTTACGTTTTTAATAGTTTTCCTATTATCTGGGTCATGACTAAAGGTGGGCCAGCGTACGAAACAGATACAACTACAACGTTCGCATACAAGGTTGCTTTTCGGGACCAGGACATAGGACAGTCTGCGTCCCTAGCGGTTGGTAATTTCTTTGTAATCTTAATTTTTATCATGTTGTTTCTTAAGTTATCTAAATGGAAAGAATTGGATCAACGATAAACATGACTATTACACAGATAAATAAGAAAAGAAAAACTTCAAGAAAAAAGAGAAGTAAAAATTCAAGGATAAAATCAGTTAGTTTGTCACTGACTGGAATTATCGTGGCATTTTTATTTATCTTCCCTTACGTAACTATGCTTTCAACAGCCCTAAAGCCAAAGAGTGATATTACTGACATGCCTCCAACTTATTTTCCCAAGATTTATGAGTGGGGTAATTTCATTAAAGTATTCCAAGAGATACCTTTTGGAATGTATATGCGAAACACTTTAGTTATCTCGATCGCAACTATGATTATTGGAATAATTGTGGCAGTCCCGGCCGCATATTATGTTGCAAGAAATAATTTTCGGCTCAGGACGCCATTCTTGCTCTTAGTACTTATAACCCAAATGTTCTCGCCAACTTCCTTGCTAATTGGTATTTATCGTGAGTTGAGCATTTTCAATCTAGTTAACACGTATCAGGGCTTAATTTTGGTCAACGTATCATTCAATTTAGCTTTTTCAGTTTGGATTTTGTCGAGTTTCTTTAAAAGTATTCCTGTTGAGATTGAAGAGGCCGCTTTCATCGATGGTGCGAGCCGGTTCCAAACATTTAGAAAAATAAGTTTACCGTTAGCGGCTCCCGGCATAGTCACGACGGCAATCTTTACCTTTATTGCTGCATGGAACGAATATGTTGTTGCCTACACATTAGCCAGTTCACCTGAAAAGCAACCATTCTCGGTAGGGCTTTCGCTCCTGACTGGTTTATATGAAGTCAAATGGAACTTCCTCTTTGCGGGTTCTTTGATCGCAATTATTCCAATTATCATTCTGTTCATTTCTATTGAGAAATACTTGGTGGGCGGCCTTACGGCAGGCAGTGTCAAATAATTCCACAATCAAATCCACGAGAGGGCTGTCGGATATGAGAGTAGCAATAGCAGGTTTTCAGCATGAAACTAATTCGTTCGCCAAAGTTAAAGCATCTTTAGCTAAGTGGCAAGAAGCGGGCATTCTGCACGGAGACGAGATAGTAAAGGAATACAAAGAATCCAAAGCCACTATTGCCGGAATTCTTTCTCGCTTAGGAACTGAAACCGACGTTGATTTAGTGCCACTCGTTTTTTCACGACTGATGCCAATGGGTCATATGACAGTTGAAGCAACAGATTATTTAGTAAATGAAATTTTGAAATTGATTGAAGAGCAGGGACCTTGGGATATTGTCTTTTTAGCGCAACATGGGGCTGCTGTTTCTGACAAATACAAAGATCCAGATGGCGAGGTAGCAGAGCGAGTTAGAGCAATTGTGGGGCCGGATGTAATCATTGTTACCAATCTTGATATGCACGGCAATATTTCTAGAAAATTAGTTGCGAACTCAGATATCGTGAAGGTCTACCAGACCAACCCACATTTGGATACCTTTGAGCGAGCCTTTGAATCGGCCGATTTAGCAGTTAAGTACTTTAAAGGTGAGATTAAGCCAACGATGTATTTGTCGACCCCGCCTTTAGTTGTGAATATTTTGAAACAAGGCACTAGTGATAAACCAATGTCAGACCTTTTAAAATTCGCAGAATTAGAGATGAAAAATTCAAAAGTTCTATCAGTAAGTGTTGTCGAGGGATATCCATATTCGGATGTTCCTCAGATGGGAATGACTTTTCTAGCGATAACAAATAATGATGCAGCCCTAGCGGAATCAGTTGCAAATAAAATTGGATTGCACGCTTGGAATATGCGAGCTGATTTAAATGGTGTAGCTACATCCACCGAAAAGGCGCTGGCCGAGGCAAATAATCAATCTGAAAAACCGATTGTTCTTTTTGACGTTGGTGACAACGTCGGCGCTGGAACACCAGGGGATTCAACTTTTGTCTTGCATGCTGCCCGTCGACTTGGAGTATCAGGGGTTCTTCAGGCACTCTGCGATCCCGCTATCGTAAAACTTTGTGCAAGTTTAGGAATTGGTGCCAGGGTTGAAGCCGAAGTTGGCGGTAAGTTCGATGACATGCACGGCACGCCATTCCCTATTAAAGGGATTGTCACTGCAATCACTAATGGAACTTATGCCGAAACCAAACCTTCACACGGCGGTTTTCTCTATTACAACGATGGCCCAAGTGCCGCAATCAAAACCGATGATGGATACAACATTCTCTTAACTTCGTTGCCAGCAATGTCTAGTTCACTGCTCCAGTTCCGAAATGCAGGTTTAGAGCCTCTTGATCACAAGATTATTGTTGTTAAGGGCGTACATTCACCGCGACCTGCTTATGAAGCAATTGCCAAGAAAATGTATTGGCTAGATACAGCCGGAGCTTCTACAGCAGATTTATCGAACTTTAAATATGCTCATCGACGTTTTCCAATGTATCCATTTGAAGAAGATACAAGTTGGGACGCTAAAGATTAGCGTTTAAGACTTTACCTGGCAGTGCGCTTGTCTGTAAATCTCTCTCAACAACGATTTCGCCATTCACAAATACATACTCAATTCCAATTGGTGGTTGTGAAGGGTTGAGAAATGAAGCCTGGTCCTTAATGGTTAGTGGATCGAAAATTACAATATCGGCTGCTTTCCCAACTTCAATCGAGCCTCTATCGTGAATACCAAAGCGAGCTGCTACTTTTCCTGACATCTTGAAGATGACTTCTTCAAATGACATGTCGCCTAACTCTCTCGACAGATAGCCTAAAGCGCGCGCGCTTGCTCCAAAAGATCTTGGATGTGGCAACTTCCCTTTTTGATCAAAGGGAATTGCAGATCCATCAGAACAGATCATCGAATGTTTAGATCGGGCAAAAGTTCGCATATCCTCATCAGTTCTGTAGAAGAGAACCACCATGACCGAGTTGCCACCCAAGCGAGATAATTCCAGAACTAGATTTTCCGGAGCAATGTCTAACTTCTTTGCAGCAACTTCAATTGAATCGCCATTTTCCACACCCAGAAGTCCATTACCGCGAGCGATTACTACCCGATCCCACATCCAAATAATCTTATGCGCAGACCAACCTAGTGATAATTCTTCTGCTGCCCGATTAAAAGTAGCAGGATCTGAAAGCCGCTCTTTCATTGCCTCAACCCCACCAGATTGAACCCATTCTGGAAGATACTGAGTAAGAGCTGAACTCGATGCGTTGTATGGATAAACATCAAATGCAACATCTAAATTTTTTGCCTCAGGTGAATCAAAAAGATCTACCCAATCTTGTGCTCTACCCCATAAGGATGGGTTGTTTATAGCTGCGTGGGAAAATTGAACACGAACTCCGGTTTCGCGAGCGAGTGCAAAAGCTTCCTTAAGCGGACCTAGAAAAAAGTCCTGACCAAAAATATCGTAGTCACGAGCATGAGATGTGTAAGTTCTTCCAGCTTCTTTAATGACTCGACATAGGTAAATCAATTCTTCAAATGGTGCGTAGCGTGAGGGCACATAAGTTAAGCCTGTAGACATTCCAAATGCCCCTTGTTTAAAAGCTTCTTTAAGAAGCTTGCTCATCCGCTCTAAATCATTAGATGTTGGTGCACTTTCCTCGAGCCCCATACTTGCAATTCGTAAAGTGCCATGACCAACAAGTGGTGCAATATTAATTGCAACACCTCTTTTGTGAACCGCTGCTCTATATCCTTCTAAATCAGACCATTCAAGATCGATTTGATCATCTCCGATACCGACTAAAAAATCAGATTGTTGCTGCTTTTTGCTTTCGACTATTGGAAAAGCCGAAAACGAACAATTACCCGTCACTTCGGTGGTAACACCTTGAAAAACTTTACTCTGACCTCGACCGTCAATAAAAAGACTCACGTCAGAATGAGTATGCACATCAATGAATCCGGGCGAGATGACTAGACCATCTGCATCGATATGCCGGTCAGCAATAACTGGCGTATCTCCACTTGATAAAATTGGAAAAATTGAAACAATTAAGCCGTCGCGAATTCCGATAGTTCCTGCTTTAGGGGGATTGCCTAATCCGTCATAAATTAAGCCAGTAATTGAGAAATCCAAAGATTCCACAGTCATCGGTTATTTCGCTTTTGTATTAGATTTGTTAGATGCATTAGAACGAATAGCTTTTCCTGGAAGGTGAGAAGTTCTTTCACCATTGCTCAAAGTTTTTACGCCATCAATCCAAACTGATTCAAATCCTCGTGCCGCAATTCGAGGGGACTCGTATGTTGAAAGGTCTAAAACGCTCTCTGCATCAAAGAGCACTAAATCGGCTTTAAAGCCTGCTTTAAGTAAACCTCTATCTTTTAACGAAAGGCGTGCGGCAGATCTGCCGGTCATATGCGCAACCGCCTCTTCCATAGAAAAGACTTTTTCTTCCCGGGCATAGTGCCCCAGATAGCGCGCAAAAGTTCCATACGCACGTGGATGTGGTCTATTGCCCATCAATATTCCGTCGCTTCCTGCCATATGACGGGGGTGAGCCATAATCGATCGCATATTTCCCTCATGACCCGCAAATATTACGCAAGAGGCCCGAAAATCTTCGCCAACAAGAAAATCTAGATAGAAATTTACTGGATCCTTCCCAGATATTTTCGCTGCTTCCACTATCGATAGGCCAACTAGTTTCAAACTTTCAGCTCTTTGGACACCAGCAATTTTTATAATTTCCCAGTTCATGGTCCCGCCTTGATTTCCATCGCTACCAGAAACTGTTAATTCGTGAATTGCTCTCGCTCGCATTTCGGGTTGTGCTAAACGAGATCTCATTGCGTCATTACCCCCATCTTGAATCCAAGATGGAAGCATTGCATGAAGATAAGTAGAACCAGCTAGATATGGATAACTGTCTAAAGTGACATCAATACCTTCTGATTCAGCGCTAGAAAGGCGATCAAACAAAAGATCTGTTCTGTCATGATTTACTGGAGCACTCATATGACAATGCGTCAAGTGAAGTGCTGCTTTAGATGCTCTTGCTATTTCTATGCAGTCATCCACTGCGGTAAGAAATTGCGCACCATAATTTCGATGATGAGGTGCGTAGAATCCAGAATACTTCGCAACTACTCGACACAATTCAATTATTTCAGCATCATCGGCATACATGGCAGGCGTATAAGTTAATCCAGCAGATAACCCAACTGCGCCTTGCTGCATTCCTTGCTCAACAATTTCTGACATTTTGCTAAGTTCCGCTTTGCTCGCTAGCCCTGCAACATTTCCTCTAACAAGCATTCGAACGCTTCCATGTGGAATTAAATAGGCAACATTAACCGGAGCACCTTTATCAACTATCGATAAATAATCCGCAACTGAACGAAAATTCCAAGACAGACCTGCCGGTTCACCATTCCAACCATAAAGTTGTTCACGAAGAATACTAAGAGTCTCTTCGCTTGATGGAACATAACTCAGGCCATCTTGACCTACTACTTCCGTAGTTACGCCTTGTGTAACCTTTGAAAGATGTTCTTTATCGGTAATAACAGCTAAATCTGAGTGCGAATGAAGATCGATGAATCCAGGAGAAACAGTGAGCCCTGAACCATCAACAATCTTTCCTTCTTCTTCACCTTTTAGTATTGAGCCAAATTTAGCTATCACTCCATCTTTTACAATTAGATCAGAGCGAGTTGATTTAGATCCGGTTCCATCCATTGCGACGGCACCGCGAATCGTAAAGGTTGAGTCATTCATTTTCGCTACTCCGAAGCTTCAATTATTTTGAGCATAGGAGCCAGCCCGGCAGTAAGTCCACCATCAACAATCATTTCAGTTCCCGTCATCCAATCAGAACGTGAAGAAGCTAGAAATACAACAGCCTCAGCAATATCAGTTGGGGTGCCAATACGACCACGTGGATACCAAGGTTTTAAATCCTGGAAAACTTTTGGATTCCGCTCAGCACGTTGTAACCAAACATCTGTTGCGATACTTCCAGGCATAACACTGTTACATCGAATACCACTTGATCCGTATCGCACAGCAACTGCGCGAGTCAATGCATGAAGGCCAGCTTTTGCCACAGAATATGCATCACTGCCTACCATCGTCTTTGCATTTACTGAACCTATATTGATGATGTTACCGGCGCCTCTTGCAATCATTCCTGGAAGCACCCTCTTTATATTTAGAAATGCAGCTGTCAGAGTTACTTTGATTTGGAATTCCCAATCTTCAAGTGAGGATTTCAAGAAATCTTCCGCACCGACAGACATTGCATTATTCACAAGACAGTCAATTCTTCCGTATTCAGCTTCGATTGAATCTATAACCGAATTTATCTCGGCTTCCGAAGATAGGTCAATGGTGTAACCCTTTGCGCGGCCATTTAAAGCATTAATCTCATCAACTGTCTTAGTTAAATTCTCAACGTTTATATCCAACAGAGCGACTTGAGCACCAACGCTGCTCGCCAATTTAGCGATTTCCTTACCGATTCCACGGCCCGCACCTGTAATCACCATGACGGTATTGCTCAACTCATTACGCTCGTCGAGTGACATCTAGTTCTCCTTTCCGCTCTTCCTACCTCCACCTTCAAATCATATGCCATTCTGGCCTTGCTGAATATGGCATCATTTTCACATAGTGAAACATTCAAGAATTCCCGGAGATAATTCAAGATAGTTCTTGATTAGGCGCCAGTTACCTGTATACGCTTTCCAAAGATATTAGCGGTTACTAATAACCTTTTGAAGTTCTTGCAAAAGGCGGCGCAGGTCGCGGCTTAATCACATTCGACTAACAAACTATTTTGAAGGGTAATTCAATGAGTTTCGATCAGAATTTACTAAACCTAAGCAAAAAAGCACCATCAACATTTAATATTTCGCTAGCGCCTATTCGTAATTTGGATAAAACTTTTTATGCATCAGGCCAAGTAGCACGTATTGGTGAAACTATGATTGCAACTGGCCTTGTTGGCAGCGAAGTAGATTTAGAACTTTCACAACAATGCGCATGGCAATGTGCAATAAATGTCTTAGAGTCCGTAAAGAACGCACTTGGTTCTCTCGACAAAATCAATTACGTTGCTCGCCTAGGAATTTATGTCGCAAGTGCTGATGGATTTTCAGATCAACATTTAGTCGCACACGGGGCAAGTCAAGTGATTCTTGATGTATTCGGTCCTGACAGTGGAAGCCACACCAGAACTGCAATCGGAGTTAAATCCCTTCCTTTGAACAGCCCGGTTGAGGTTGACGCAATTTTTTCACTCAAATAAGCGATATCTTTTGGATATCTTTTGGAAATCTTTTGGAATCAGGGCGCTAGCGCCATAATTGCCATATGAATCAAAACTCACCCAAGGGCGATGCCAACCAATCCAACGAGACCATTCGCCAAATAGCCAAGGAATTCTTCGAACAAATCTGGAACCAGGGCGATGAAAGCGCTATTGATAGATTTATTTCAGCAGATACATTTGGAAACGATCCGCAATTCGGTACGGGCCGCGAAAGTTTTAGAGCTAAGTGGCGCGAATGGCAGAACGCATTTCCCGACATTCATTTTCGTATCGATGATGTAATTGTCGAAGGCAATCAAGTTGTAACTAAATGGCATTTGACCGGAACCCAGACTGGCGAATTAGAAGGTATGCCACCATCTAATAAGAAGGTATCGGTTGATGGCGTAAGCATTGATAAAATTGAAAATGGCCAAGTTGTTTCTGGCTTCGATGCCTGGGACTCTCTTAACTTTCGCAAACAACTTGGACTACCAATCTAATGGGATTCTTTAACGACTTGTTTGGTGATCGCCAGGGCAAGAAAGCCCAAAGCGAAGTCGAGCGTTTGCATAAAGAGTGGTCTGAAGATGTTGCAACTCTCGCCAAATTAAAAGAGGCATTCATCAGTGTGCAAGATGGCGAAGATTCTGAAAACCATGAAATGGTTACTAAGGCCGGTGAAATAGTTATCTGGGCCGGTATCGGTCAGTATCACGAAGCAGGAAGAACAGCTGGGCAATATGTTGGATCAAGCCAAGGTTTTAGCATCCCAGTTGTTGCCGGAATTCGTTACCGCGTTGGCGCACAACGTGGAACTTTTATCCCAGGTGAAGAAATTCAAATCTATAAAGATACTGGTCAAGTTTATTTAACAACCGACCGTTTGGTTTTCAATGGCAGCACAAACACCGCAGAATGGAAATTCGATAAGTGGTTGGGTGCTGGCGCAAGCCCTGATGGGGGAGACTTTATTTTCCACGTTTCGAATCGCAAGAAGTCTTCCGGAATATTATTTGATAAAGATGTCGGCGAAGAGTTCAATCGTTTCTTAGCATTTGCATTAATCCACGTTAATGATGGAATTGAACGTGTAATGAAAGAAATCGCGGGTCTTGAAGAACGTATTCCTACCGAGGAACCAAAATTACAGAAAGTGATCGAAGCTCCAAAGCCTCAATAAGTAACTTAAAGTAGTTAGTGATTTTGCAAGGTTTTCTTACTTAATTAGTTTTGTTTGCGGTAATCTTTCGCCAGATGGACCGGGAATTTCTTCCCGAGCCACCTACCCTTTGTCAGAGGGATTTTGGTAACGGGCCTACCAGTTCGCGCTAGTAGGCCGATCGCCAGTGCAAGATAGCTAGTATCAAGTTGGCGATGATCACAATGAATGCAATCCATTTTCCATAATCCATAACATCCTCCTTTCTCGAAATCCCCTGCGGTTAGCAGGGAAAACAAGTGAGACGAACGCTGGCGAGCGTGCTCACATGCTTCGAGAAAGAAACGGGCAGGCGAAAACTAGCCCGGCAAGAAATTTGGAAAAGTTTTTTCAACTGTCAATGTGGATACTTTAAAACTGTTAATCAATTATTCTTAGCTATGGTCAAGATTAAAGGCTTTTTAGTTGCATCTCACTTTGGTCCAACGCTTCTTGTAACAACAGTTACTTTCTTGCTCGCTACCCAACTTTGGTGGGAAGGCCCCGCGTTTATAATCGCATTCGGTATTTTCCTAGGTCAATTAATAGTCGGTTGGACCAATGATCTCTACGACTTCCGCGATGATTTAAAACATAATCGAAACAACAAGCCATTGGTTTCTGGCGCACTTAAACCAGCGGAATTAAAGCGTGCAATTTTTATCATGATGCCAATTGCATTATTCGTAAATCTTCTTGGCCCACTTGGGCTAAAGGCTGGATCAATTTCTATTCTGGGTATCGGGATCGGTGTTGCTTATAACTTCTACTTAAAGCCAACTGCGCTCTCGCCAATTCCTTACGCACTTGCCTTTGCACTTCTGCCAGCAGCTCTCGTTATCTCTACCGATCGCACACCACCACTGTGGTTACTTTGGGCCGGCGGCCTACTTGGTATGTCCGCGCACTTCGCAAATGTTTTGAAAGATTTTAGGGAAGATAAAGCAAGTGGAATCCAAAGCCTTCCAATAACTTTAGGCCGTATCCCATCAAGGCTTATCGCGGCAACATTTCTTATCGCAGCCACAATTGTTCTAAATAGCGCAAGTGCAAATACGCCAATCCTTGTAATCGGAATCATCGCTGCAACGCTAAGTATCTTTGCCCCGAAATTTATTCTCTTCAAGCTTCTTATGTTGGTGGCACTACTAGATGTAGTTTTGTTAGTAAATGCAGCGGGAGAATTAATCGGTTCCCGAACTGTTTAACTTAAAGTAGTTTGCAATATTTGTTAAGAATTCAACTGCAAAGCCATTTCTTAAGATACGCTTTCGCCAGATGGTCCGGGAATTTCTTCCCGAGCCACCTACCCTCCGTTAGAGGGATTTGGTACTGCCTACTCTCATCGTTTCTTACGATGAGCGATTAGCCAACTTATGACTGCAATCATAATGTTGGCCATAATCGCAGTAACTGCGATTGCGTTTCCAAGATCCATAACATCCTCCATTCTCGAAATCCCCTGCGATTAGCAGGGAAATCAAGTGAGTGAACGCTGGCGGCGTGCTCACTTGTTTCGAGAAAGAAACGGGCAGGCGAAAACTAACCTGGTGCTAACTTTGATATTTTTTGTTGCTAACGAAATGTGGAAAACAAAAAGCTGTTTATGGAAGCTATTTCCAAGGGCCAAGTATTAAACTTCAAGCCGAGTCCAAGTAAGGAGTCCCGTGAAACTATTTTCTTCAGAGTGCATCCCAGATACCAAGGGAGATCTTGGCGAGGGCTTACTTTGGGATGAGCGCAACGAAACAATCATGTGGGTCGATGCCTTCAAGAAAATCATTAATGTTTGGAATCCAGCAACTAAAAACCTGAAGTCACAAGAATTTGATTCAATCGTTACCTCAATAGCTAAGCGCGAATCTGGGGGATATGTCGTAGCCGCAGGATTGAAACTTATAGAACTAGATAACGATCTCAAAGTTACAAAGTCCACGCCACTTGAAATGCCCTTCGATAATGTTCGAACCAATGATGGAAACGTCGATATCAATGGCAATTACTGGGTTGGCGCTTTCGCTAATGATGCCAAACCCCACCAAGGAAATTTAAGGCGAATCTCGCCGAATCTTGATTCCAAAGTTTTCTTAAAAGATATAACTATTGCAAACGGCATGGATTGGTCACCTGATAACAAGATTTGCTACTACATCGATACGCCTACTAAGAAAGTAAGCCGTTTTAAATTCAATATCGAAACTTCTGAACTCGAAGGCGAACTAGAAGCGATAGATGTCAGTGGATATTCCGGGGCGCCCGATGGAATGTGTGTAGATGCACTAGGCAATCTTTGGGTCGCATTTTGGGGTGGCGGTTGCGTTAGAAGTTTCTCGCCAAGTGGCGAACTTCTTGCACAAGTCGATGTTGCAGCAACTCTCGTTACCAACTGCGCATTCGGTGGACCCGATCTTTCAACGCTATTTATAACATGTGCAGTCGCAAGTTATGAGGATTTCGTAAATGGCGACGAACCACTCGCAGGTTCATTATTTAAAGCAGATGTCGGCGCACAAGGCCGATTGCAAAATAATTTTGCCGGTTAAGTATTACAACCTTAATTACTTGTTCTTATCCATCACCAGATAAAACTCGGCTAAATTCCACTCACCAGAAACGCCACCTTCATCAACTGATTCATAAGTAAGGTCTGTTAAATGCACCTTGCCTTTAACCCCAATTGCCTTATCAATTGCAACATTCACATTGGTAAATTCAAATTCACCGTTTGCACAATCTGGATCACAATCATTAGCGAAATATTCACCAACACCTCGGGCGCCCGTTGCTTCCCACGTACTCCACTCAATCTTTCCAATCCCAGTATTTCCATCAGCGCAAGCGAAATAAATTAGCTCTGGCTTCTGTTGTTTTGGAATCTCGCAGACAAATGTGTAGACATCCTCGGATAAGACTCCATCAATTGAAATTGGTTCACCTTTAGGAACCACAAATTCAGATTCATCGGACTGATCCACTCCAGCCCCAGTTATCCCTGAAATCCCCGATAACAAAGCACCACCAAGCAGAACCACAACCAGCCCAATGGCAACTTTTTTCACAACGCCATTCTTCACCATCATCGAAGACAACTTCGACCATTGACGCAATACGTCGCTCAATTTCTTAACCGATTGAACCTTTTAACACTAGATATCTTCACAGATTGTGTCTAAATTTGGCCTCACTCGGAAGTAGTTTTCGAGGCTCGGGCAAACCAAACTTTCGTTTTAATCTTTTTAGAAGAGGAAATGGGTGAATCAAAATGATTGTTGACGTTCACACTCATTCTCCGACACACGTTCACGCTGTACCGGAGAATGAAAAGAGAACATATCTAGGTTGGCATTCAGGAGATCCTGTTGCTACCACCAATAGTTATTTGGACTACCAAACAGGCATGGCTGGCGCTGATGTATCTATCGTCTTTAATATTCATGTTCCAGATACTGAACGTTTTGTTGGAACCCCTGGTGACGCTACTCGAATCAATGAAGACACGGCCGCTTTCGTCGCATTGGATTCAAATCGAATCGGTTTTATGTCGGTTGATCCTATGAGACATGACTGGAAAGAGGAGATGGACAAATCCATTGGTCTGGGGCTAGTGGGAATTAAGTTAGGTGCGAACTACCAGCGGTTTGATCCGTTAAGTCGTGAAGCACTTGCCCTTTATGCTCGTGCTGAAAAATTGTCTCTACCAATTCTCTTTCACACTGGTGCCTCACCAGTTCGTGAAGCGCCGTTACAGTATGCGCATCCTCTCGTTACGGATGAAGTAGCAATTCGTTTTCCGGATCTAAAAATAGTAATGGCACATGTCGGTCATCCTTGGGTCCGAGAAACTGTCGTCACTATTCGCAAGCATCCCAATGTTTATGCTGATGTCTCTGCAATTTACACTCGCCCTTGGATGACATACGAGGCGATGCTTATGGCAACCGAATGGGGCGTTATGCACAAATTATTATTTGGTTCTGACTTCCCAATTACGACTCCCAAATACGCCATGGAGCGCCTGCGGGCAGTAAATGAGATAGTAGAAGGAACAAACCTTCCGAAAATCTCACTGGAGCAGATAGAACTAATCATTCATGCTGATGCATTGGGGATTTTGAATCTAAAAGATCCGCGGGGAAAGTAAAAGTTATTCTTCACCCTCATCGAAGACAACCTCAGCCATTGCCGCAATGCGTCGCTCAATTTCTTGCGCCTCAGAAACTCGTCCCTTAATCACAAGGATCGATGCAACCTGCCGTTCCATTTTAATTACGGCCCGCCAATTCGGATTCTCTGCCCGAACCATCCGCGACTTCGCATCGGCAAATAATTCCAACGCCTCGTCATACTCTTCCAAAACCTTCTTCGCTAATCCCATCCGAGCAACCGCCCACATCTTATGGAAATCATCTTCAGCGGTGTCTGCAAAATCCATTGCAAGTTGGGCATGATGCAAAGCTTCCATGCCATTGCCCAGCCAGTAATAACAGAGCGCAATCTCTTCATCGCAGTGCACAATCTCACCCGGCATCTTCAACGTCTTATAAATCGCCCTCGCCGCTAAGAAATTAGTCAAAGCCTCACTCCAACGCTTTAACTTTATTAACGCACTTCCCGCATTCGCATAATTAATTGCAACCTCGCGATCGGCAACATCTGGATTCGCCTCATTAATCGCCGCAACATAAGCGCCATGCGCCTTCTCATATTCCTTCGCGTCATACCAAGAATCACCTTCGCATCGCAGTTGCACAACAGCCTCCGTCGATCCAATCTCGCGATACAAAACAACCGCACGATCCAAAGCCGCAGCAGCATCGGTGTGACGACGCAATCTATTTAGCGAATACCCAATACCGGTATAGATATGTGCCAACGTTGAAGTATTTGCACCCGCACCAAGTGCTTCATACAAATCCCGCGCAGTCTCACATAGCGCCAAAGATTCCGCATGATCCCCGCGATTAAACGAGCGATAACTCAACTGAATTAACGCATCAACTTTCTCTTCACCATCACAATTGGAAGCCGTCTCCCAAAGCTCGGCCTCTAACTTCTCATCCTCGTTCTTCATCCAACCTCTTTCTTTCCGTAGTTACTCATTAATCACGTGACCAATAAAACTTGCCTTTGCATTTCATAATCTTCTTACACATCGCATCCAACGAATATGCCCCGTTGTATTGCTCACCTTCTTGGTTCCAAGTATTAGTTCCAATTACATTTCCCTCGTTATCAACAAGTGGCCCGCCACTATTGCCATGAGACACAGGGGCTGTTATCAAAACCTCAGTATCGGTGCCATTTAAAACATTTCCGAATGAGATAGATCCTTCGTATCCATCCGCGGTTCCCGCAGCCATAACCCAATAACCTGGATATGGAATTGCTTGGGAAAGCGACAACGGCTCTACCTTTGCTTCGGTCATCACAACAGCTAAGTCATTCTTCTTATCCCAACGATCAACATCAGCGACATAATCATTGCCAAAGTAAGTTTTAACTCTCAACTCACCTTTGTTGCCAATGCAATCCTCAATAACATGATGATTTGTAATGATCACCGATAAATACTTTTTCTTATCTTTAATCGGTAAATCAATCGCCCAACCACTGCCTTGTGTAAAAAAATCCTCATCTGCATCACAAGTAATCGTGACTGTTGATTCAAGGACTCGAGAAACCAAATTTTGCAGCCCTCTTGGTTGAACATAGCCATCATCTTCAGGATCAGTGTTGTTGTAATTCAAATATGGCCCAATACCTAGATACACACCACCACCACCCAGCAACAATGCAACTATCGCAATCGCGCCAGCAAATCTTTTTGCACCACGATTAAAGAACTTAAATGGAATTAGAAATTTGCGCACGACCAACTTGAACTTTGATTCTTTCTTCTCAAGCCAAACCATGCCTTCGCCATCATCAATAAATCTGTTCTCTTCCACCGTGCCCCCAATTCCCTAGGACTGCTCAACCTAATTGTCCCCACTGACATCACCATTCTCAGGCTTGATGTGCTTAGCAAGCATGAATTCGAACAGAGCATTCGCGTATTCCGCCCTTTGCTCCTTGGTGAAACTGGAAAATCCTTCTGGAATCGGGAAGAAGAATTTTTTTGGTTCAGCCCCACTATTTATTTCGCTCATAACAAACCAGCCCTTAATGGACCCCATAAACAGAAGATCCGCTCTTCTGACGGTGAGTTTCAACGCCAGCAGGTCTTCCATCGGAACCACCGTGCGCGGTTAGCGCGGTTGGTATCAAGCTAGCCGAAGGGCTTAACGCTTGATTTCTTGACCCAGGAAAAGATAGCAGAGGGGAGTGACAAAACAAACAATCTCGTGAATGATTTTGCCATGACAGCAATATTTATGGTTTGGAATACTACTGGATTTGCGCTCGCTGCAGATGAAAGTGTGTCGATTACCGAACCAGACAATCAAGGAATCAATCAAACTCTATGGACCGATACAGCTGAGAAAATAATTGAAATTCCAGGACATAAAATTGCCGTCGCAACTGCAGGGTTAGCAACAATTAATCTGATTCCAATTAATGCAATCTTGAATAAGTGGGGCAAGACCCTAGGGGAACCATTCCCACGTATGGGAGATTACGCATTAAATTTTCTTGAATTTTATAAAAATGCAGGTCTACCTAACCTGGAAACATTTGAGGACACATTACCTACAAGGATTCGGCCCATTCTTATGAATTTTAAAGATGAACTAGAGCGAAATTCAGAGAATATTTCTCTCTATATAATTGAAATGATCAACTTATGGCGAGGTTTGGAACCAATAAATGTTTATGGCAATGAACTCCCTCAATACGTTAAACATGCCCTTCTTAGCGATGAAACCGAGGACAGTGAACCCTTACGAAAGTTAAAATTTCTTGAAGAATGGGCGCAAAGTCGAAGTGAAATTGAAAACCCAGTAGAGATGGTGGCAATTTACGGAAATCATGTAAGAACTAGCTTTGAAGATGTTTTTAATTTTGAATTTGACGAAAATATTGATTGGCACGCACTTATAATGGAACTTCTTGTTCCATATTTATTCAATCACCCAGATGCGGAAAAGCTCGCAAGATTGCTTTTCGTTGGGTATGGAGAAGATGAGTGGATTCCAAGTGCCATAAAAATAGAATTGCGACCTCACGCTGCGAATAGTCCACGGGCAACTTTAGCGAAAGTAACTACGCCAGAATTTGTTTGGTATGAAGATTTGGCACAAAATGAGCAGGTAGAAATGTTCTTACGCGGAATTGATGGAGCCTATAAGGACGAATTACTGCAGAATATTTCAGATAAAAAGAGGGCAGAATTTGGAGAAAAACTCTTTGAAATTGAAAAAAATCGAATTGCAAAAATGAGAGAAAAAGTAGGTCAACTATCAATATCAAAACTCGAATTTGTCGCCCGATCTTTTGTCGAAATGGAAAGTTTGGGCTCATTTCTTGTTGAGTATTTGCCAAGCGTTGGTGGAAATATAAAAATTGTTTCAATGACGCGGTAAAAATTTTCTAAACTGTATGATTTTCATACACTTAAAAGATTTGCACGAGGCAGTAAATTAAGAAGTTAAGGATTAATCATCCCCATCTGGATCGTCTTCAATTTTAATGTTAACCATTCCTGCTAAATCTTCCATCATGGTTTTTGCATCTTTTCGGAATGATTTGAGAAGTAAATCTGCTGAATTAATCGCATCGATTGAAGCCGTATGGTGAAGCTTTACTTTACGCAGTTCTTTGAGTCGTAACCTTAAGGTTTCAATCGTGTCTCTAATACCATCGGAATCTATTGTTGATTCAAGTTTTCCAATTGAGGAACGCGCTTTCCAGCGGCCCCAAAGGTAAGCAAGTCGAATCAAATCTTCATCAACAACATTCGGATCAACAACTACAAGCAACTTATTGCCTTCATATTCACGCCACACTGGTTGGGCATCCATGTCTAAACCAGCAGAATCCAAAACAAGAATTCCCGCATTGGCACTCTGCGTACTAATTGCTTTGTTTAATTCAATCTTTACTTGATCATCAATTACTTTAGGAGATTTGGTTTTTGAGTCTCCCTTAAACCTTGCTTCTGTTTTGGATTCCCAAACAATCTCACAGCGCTGGCTTTGGGTATCGTCATAATTTAGAGTTACAAGCGTGTCACCTTTTTTAGATCCTGCTATTCCTGGCTGGGCGCCTATCGAGATTGCAGTATCCCCATAAATCTTTGCAAGATCTTGGATTACAGAATCAACGCTTGCTTCGAAGTCATTTCCATCGGCCGCAGTTTTTCTAGTTTTGGCCCCAATTCCCAGTTTAGTTTTGATTTCTCTAAGGGTCTCTTCTATGTCTTCCTTAAACTCATCAATCTCTTCACTTAGTGCTGACTTTAACCGGGATATAGGGCTTGGTGCCTCGGGATCAAATTCTGGATTCAAAAGTTTCGTGAAAGTTCCCTCAGCCGCTTTTTCTAAGGCTTTAACAACAGGGCCATCCTTTGGGTCAACTAATTTCTTGGCTTCTTCCTCAAGTTCCTTTATGAATTCCTTGTAGGTCGTTTCAATTTTTTCGATTACTGCATCGGCAGATGCTTTAATATTTTGAGTTTCGAGGTCCGTATTGAATCGTGACCTCATTGTCATTGATATATCAATCAAATCTCTAATTTCAGATTCAGGATCTTCGACGGTCGCTAGATATTCAGCAAGAGCTGAGTCCCTTATTTCGAAATTATTGAGAACCACGCGATCTTCAAAGATTTCGATATTTTCACCATTGCTCATGACGAGAATTTAACCTTAATCGACCGACATCCGCACCTAAAATCGTGTACTCATTGCCGATAAGCGCAAAGTTCAAGAGAATTCTCCTATGCCAGCCCTATCTTTCCCGAAAGAACCAATCTTCGCTGACCCCTCTGAGAGGGTGGTTTGGGCCGAGCTGCTTAAACAACTTCCAGTTGATGCGGCAGTTATATGCAATTTAGTGATTTTAGAACCAGGTAAAAGATTTGAAATTGACTTCATAGTTGCCATTCCGGAAGTAGGGATCGCTGTTCTTGAAGTGAAAGGTGGAGAGGTTACGCCAAACACTGACTCAACTTTCAAGCAAAAAGATGCCAAAGGTTCTCGTGAAATAGATCCGATTACCCAAGTTACGCAGAATCTATATGCACTAAAGAATTTCTTAGAAAGAAAGAGCAGTATTAAGCACTTTGCTGCACGCCCAAATTTAGTCTTTCCTTATTCAGATATACCCTCAAATTATTCTCGCCCAGATGTTCCACGCTTTGGATTAGTTAGAAGGCCAAGTTCCATTGCGGTGCTGACGCATTCACCGATGAAGTCTTCAGGTAAAACTAATTCGTAGGCAAGATCGATAACGGGTATTTGAGAGCCAGTTAGAACTATGCGGTGATAGAGCCAAGAGATTTCGAGCAGGTAGCGCTCGTCATCGCTATCGGGTTCGAGGGTGCGAATTCTCTCTAGAGAAAAGTCCATGCTTGAAGTTTATGGATGGGTGCTGACATTGAACTCATCCTTCCTCGTGCTTCGAAAGCATTGCGCTCCTCAATTAGATACTCAATAATTCAATAGTGGAAACAATCCCAACCCTTCTGGACCAAAGCGAGAATGCCCGTTCAGTAAATGATTGGAAAGCGCTAGAAGAGATTTCAATTAAGATTTTTCAAACTATTCAGAAGGGAAGTCTGCCAGAAGAAGATTCCCTTAAGAAAATTGTACAGAACTATTTATCTTCAATTGTTGGAACAGGGGAATTTCTAACACAGCTATCACAAGGAAATCTTGAACAATATCAGGTAGGGCTGAACAAACTGTTGGATTTCTTGGGCCAAAAGCCACACAGATTTAACTCAATTGATTCAGTTGTGCATGCTGCCAGAGAAATCTCTTTATTGGCACTTGAACCTATACCAGCCAATAGAAATAAGATTGGCAAATACCTCCGTGAAATTGCTCGCCCTGATATCTCAATAATTATATGCAAGCAGATATTAGATAAGACCAGGCTAAATTACTATTCATTAACAGTTTTATGTGGAGCCTATTGTGATCTAGGGGAGTTCGACAAAGCTATTGCAGCTGCAGATATTGCTCTCAAATTTCAGGCAGATTCAGGTCGCACGTTTTCGCTCAATGCATTGGTGCGAGCACATACTTTGAAATTCAAGTCAACTGGAGATTTCTCTGAAATAGAAAAAGCTTTAGCTTATGGCCACGAATCAATTGACCTCAAACTCGATATTTATGCAGCAAATGCCTTCATCGCCGCAGCTATTGCTTCAATGGATGAAAGACAAATTGTGTTCGCAAGGGAAATATTGGAAAAGGCGGAACCTCAACTCAAAACACCTGATATCTCGGCCATAATTCAGGCGTACAAAACCGCACAGGCTCTTGCACCAACTGCTGAAGTAGTTGAAGTTTTCGATGAATTTGATAGTAAGGGAAATCTTGGAGGATTCAATTCGCTAATTGAATTAGTTCATAGAGATGAAGGTTTCAAGCCTGAAATTCAAGATCTGCGGAAAATGAAAATTAGATTTAGTGAGGATAGCTGGTTTCTCCAAGGGCTGAGCAATATCCCTTGTCCAAAATGTGGAACTATTGCGCTCCATTCCTATAGGAAACATTTCAAGAGATACGGAAAGGATATGCACTACTGGGCTCTTGTTTGTGACTTTTGTAAAACTGCATCAGATTCTATTGATTACGATAAAAAAGAATTTACTTTTATCTCCAGCAACTTAGAGGAAACGTTTCCAGTTGCTGATTTATGTAATGTTTGTAATGGTATTCCGTACTAAGGTTTACTTAAGCGCTTCGCGGGCCTTTGCTGCCATTTCATTGGCATGATCTATTTATGTTTATCAATGGCTTGTCCTAAGGCCTTCACGTATAAAAGATCGTTGCCTTCTGGGTATTGACCTGTGTGATGAGTTCTACGGAATTCGAAGAAGAGAGCGCCCTTGATTTTTTCAATGTCTTCAGGAAGTTCGCCCGTGTTTGACCAATCCTCTGCCACAGAAGTTGCGACCGATGCTAGTTCATCGCCAAATACGTTATAGCCGTTGAAGGTACTAACCTTTCGGAAAATCTTTAGAACTTCTTCAGTGGGCATTTCAATTGGCTGTATGAATGGCTCAACCTTTTTGATTTTTTTGGCTGCAACAAGAAATTTTTCTTCATACCACTGTGCCATTGGTGTGCCATCAGGGTTAACGGCATCACCAGTTTTCATGTTAACAAGTCCTATTACTTTTTCATCAATAGTTAAGGCATATAGCCAGGCTGACCAATCTGTTGATTCACGTGGGGGATCTTGAGTGGTCCACGATCCAGGAATCATTACTTGAGAAAGTAAGTTTTTGGATGGACCAACAAAATAAGAATCATCTATCCAACAGCAAATAGCGCTACCTTTTTTGCTTGATTGGTGCCGAATCCATCGAACCATACGCTTACAGGTAAGGATTAAAGCTGCGTTTTCTTTTGCTACATCGTACATATCGATATCTAGTTCAGTGAAAGTGTCCATTATTGTTGAACGGGCACCATTTTTAGATGCGTTCTCCCAGATATCGTGAACAATTCCAGTATTTGATTTTGCAGATGTGCCATTGCGATTGAGCATTAAAAAAATGTCACCATCATTTGTAATAAGTGACAAACAATCATATTGGCCGCCGCCTGGATGCAAATCTGCGAGATGCAAATCTAAATCAAGGAATTCCAACGCTCTGGACATGAGCTTCCAAGAGAGATACTCAATCTCATTGGGAGTCAGTTCGTTTTCGGCCATGTTGCAATTATGGCAGTGTGTACTGACATTGGGAACTGCCGTGGCTTTGGAGCTAGGTACTTAATTTAGTTCCGGCCTTATTAATCACCGCTGATTCAATTCCAAGTTTTGATTCATTTACTGAGAGCTTGTAGCTAAGGTCATAAATCTGCCCGCCACTCGTCACGCTTACTTCTTGCGTGATCAAGCTATCGGCAATGGTGCAATTGTTAAAGCGAAAGCCTTGGTTCTTAATTAGCATTGAATACTGCGCAACGATGATGTAACTGAAGTCAGTTATCCCAACTCCTGCCTTGAAATCAGGTGAGGCAAATGAATAAGCCAACTTCCAATTCTTCTTAGCCAAGGCATTTATCTGGCCTGAAATATGTTTATCAATTAACTTAACTTGTGCGCCCGTGCAAGGACCATCAGCAAGATTCTCAAGGGGAGACTTTTGAGCACAGCCAGTTAGAAGCACTGCAATTGAGATTGCTGCAATTAAGCGTCGCATCCCTAAATTACTTAAGCGCTTCGCAGGCCTTTGCTGCCATTTCGTTGGCATAGTCGGCGTTAGATCCGGTTTCATCCAATAACTTTGCTGCTTCGGTCTCAAGACACTTTGAATATGTGGCTGCAGTGTTTGTATCTTCAGCCTTGTCGCCACCACAAGCAGCGAGGGTTAGTGAGAATGTAAGCGCTAGAACCATGGCAGTTATTTTTTTCATGGGATAAGAATAACAAAGGGTATTTTTGGGTCAAGGGACTCGCGGGGGCGAATACTGCCGTTAGATTAATTCTGGGTAGTCTTTTGGGTCTATGGAATTTCAATACATAACAACTGAACTTGGGCAATTGCATATTGCTACAGCGGGCCAAGGCGAGCCAATAATTCTTCTGCATCAAACCCCAAGATCTTGGGATGAATTTCGGGAATTGATTCCGTTGTTGGCTGTGGAACACAGAGTGATTGCAATGGATATGTATGGGTTTGGTCAGAGTGCGAAGTTTGCTGCGCCGCAGACAATTGAGAAATATACATCAGGAGTAATTGCATTGGCAGATGCGATGGGTTTGCCGAGTTTTAATTTGCTAGGCCATCACACTGGCGGGCTTGTTGCATTCGCTGTTGCGGCGGAGTATCCGAATCGAGTGAAAAAGTTAATTATTTCGGCTGCGCCATTTGCAGATAAGGAATATCGAGAGAAGCATAAAGATGGCGATGGTGTGGACGATGCGGTTATTGCCGAAGATGGTTCACATTTAACTTCGAATTGGGCGAAGCGATATAAGTATTATCCAAAGAATAAGCCAGAGATATTGAATCGATTTATTCACGATTCACTTGCTGTTGGACTGAATCCACTTGATGGGCATGCTGCTTGTGCTGCATATGTCATAGAAGATCAAGTAGAGAAAATAACTTCGGAAGTATTAATCTTGGCTCCTTCGGATGATCCATTTGCTTTCCCACAGGCCGACAAGTTTCTTCACGGTTTGAAGAATTCCAAGGGGATATCGAAAGCGGTAATCCAAGGCGGAATGATTCCGCTGATGGAAGAGAAGCATCAGGAAGTTTCGAAGTTGGTTCTAGAGTTTTTAAGGAAGAGGTAGGAATGTCATTCGTAATGTATTCGACTAGCTGGTGTGGATATTGCAAGAGGTTGAAGTCGCAGTTGGGTCGCCTTGGGGTTACCTTTGAAGAGATTAATATTGAAGAGGTTCCAGGCACTGCCGAGATTGTTGAGAAAATTACTGGTGGAAATCAGGTTGTGCCAACGCTGGTTTTCTCTGATGGAACCGCGATGACAAACCCTTCGGCCAATGCGGTTGTGGAGAAGCTGGCGAGCCTTTCGAATTAGGACACGCGGATTTAGGGTTTAGGACTTAATATTTACCGACTCCTAAGCGGGAGCCAAGAACCAGGTAATAACAAGGTAGGAACAAGGAGAGAAACTATGGATGAAAAAGGATTATTAGAGCTTTGGAACACAAAGCGCTCACAAATCATTAATGCTCAAATTGCGCCAACTCTGATGTTGATTGGTGTTTTTGTAATGGCAGCCCTTGGTGTATTCGAAAACGCAACCGATGGCGCTAAGTATCTAACACTTGGTGTTGCCGCAGCCACTGGAATTCTTGCAATCATTTCCCAGTATGCAACTATTCGTGAAGCAGAAGTTTTGCTTATTGATCTCAAGAGAATTGAAAAGCCATCAGAACTATCGAAGAGAATTTCAGCATCACGTGGATTCTTATCGCTATCTGCGACTGCAATGGTCGGTCTTGGTATTGCTGTATTTGCACTAGTTGTATGGGCAGTTCTCGGATAACTACATGGAAAAATTTATTGTTATCGGTGCCTTTGCCGTGATTCTCTTTGGTTTGCTTATCTCGTATGAACGTCCTACGCGAAGCAAGAAGAAAATCACTGGCAGGGGCGGCGATTTCGAGTAAGAAAAGTTAGTTAGAGTTACATCAACTTCAATTAGAAACGAGATTTTCATGGGTGCATGTCAGTGTGGTTACACAAGAGATGAAGAGAAGAACTGCGATGGAACCCACAAGGTTGTTAAGGCAGTAAAGGCTGATTTAGCGGAGAAGCTTGAAGCAAATGGTTTTCCGCACGCATCTGAATACGTGAAGAACAACTAAGTTTTAGATTGTTCCTTGCTCTAACCCTTCGAGAACTTCTTTAGCCCTTTGCTTTAGCTCTGGAAGATCACTTAACCGGTTAAGACCAAAGAATTGTTGGCTCATGCGATGATTCTTTGCGAAAGTTTCTTTATGTCGATCTAGGAAATCCCAGTACAAGGTTGTGAACGGACAAGCGTCTTCGCCAGTTCGCAACTTAGGGTTGTAGACACAAGGTTTGCAGTAGTTAGACATCCGCGAAATGTAAGCACCGCCCGCCGCATATGGTTTTGTCATCATTGCGCCACCATCGGCATGAACGCCCATTCCAATTACATTCGGAACCATTACCCATTCAGTTGCATCGATAAATACTTCACGCATCCAATCAAGAAATTCTTGGGGATTGGTGCCGGTGACTAGTGCGAGATTACTTAGCAGCATAAGGCGTGGGATGTGATGAACCCAGGCGCGTTCTTCGATATCGGCAACCGTTTCCTTTATGCAATTCATCTTGGTTTTATTGGAATCAGTAAATAGTGGAAGAAGTTTTCTAGTCGCTTTTAGTTGATTATTTTCGCGGTAATCAGGGCCGAGGAACCAATACATGCCGTTTACATATTCGCGCCAGCCAATAATTTGGCGAATAAAGCCTTCTGCGGATTCAATGGGAACTTTGCCGGAGTTGAAAGCTTTGACTGCTTCAGCGATAACTTCTTCGGCATGGATAAGACCATTGTTTAAGTAGGGCGAAAGAAGTGAATGGTGAAGCGCCCAGTTATCTGTGGTCATCGCATCTTCAAGTGGACCAAATTCTGCAAAGTGGTTATCAATAAAGTTTTTCAACTGATCAAGTGCGCCCTTACGCGTCGTAGCCCAAGTTGTTGTTGGTGTGTGGCCAAGTTCTTTGGCAACTTCAATATCAATTTGATCGCGCTTATGTTCTAAATATGCCGGGCCTTCATACTTCTTTGGTGGTGGCAAGCGGTTCTCTTTATCGAAGTTCCAGGCGCCACCGGTTGGTTTTCCTTTTTCCATCAGATTATTTAATCGACTTCGTTGTAACCGGTAGAAATTTTCCATCAGAAACGACTTCTGCGAATCAGCCCATTCTTTGAAGAGTGGGCGAGGAGTTAAGAAGAAATCATTAGCGATGAATGTGACACCACACTTTTGTAGCGCTTCGAACTGTCGGAATGAAGATGGTTCAGCACAGATGACTTCGCTGAGTTTGTGTTTTGCTTTGATAGTTTCGAGGCCATCAATAGTTGTTGCAGCCTTTACATATTCAACTGTGAAGCCTTCATCTTTCAGTGACTCGGCAAAATGTCGAGCGCTGGAGATTAAAAAGAAGAGACGTTCTTTGTGCCAATTGCGCCCAGTTGTCATTCGAGCACTTTCAACCATTGCCATTACATCTTGTTTTGGATCAGCTTCCTTGAGTGCGCCAAAGTTTCGATGCAAGTGATCGAATGGAATGTAGATGATGCGCTTCATTTATTCTCACGGCATCTTTCACTGCAGTACTTAACTTCGGTCCAGTTCTTGGCCCATTTTTTTCGCCATTCAAATTCCAGGCCGCAGCGAACGCAGATTTTGGGTGCGAAACCATTCTTCGTTTTTGCGGTGCGAGGCATGCCTGATTTTACTTAACTTTTATTGCAAATCTCTTGTTGAGTTCATTCATTTACCCTTGCTATATGCCGATTAATGCAATCTAATTGGGTATGAAATTATCGCTGCGTAAGTTGTTTACTGTATTGGCAGCTGGTTCTTTACTTTCACTATTTCTTACTTCATCTGCAACTGCTGCCGCATTAGATGATGGATATCCTGAAGGGGCTGCGGCACCAGGACGCACATGTTCGACCGATGCAGTAGGGCAGAAAGAACTTAGTTCGTATAGTGGCAAAAATCTTTCATGCATTCTTATTTATGGAATCGCAAAGTGGTGGATTGATGGAGATCCACTTCCTGCGGTTGAAACACCTGCGGCAAAACCAACCGCATCAGCCCAACCAACTGCGCCGGCAAGTACCGGTAATCAATTTGTTCTAGAAAAAGGCTTGAAGATAACTTTAAAGAAGGGAAGCAAATTAATAAAGGTTGGCGATGTGCGCCCGGCTCAAGTATTAATCCCTGGAACGTTGAAAGCCAAAGTAGCAGCGCCGTTGCTAGTTGCACTTCCTGGTTTTACGGCAACACCGAATGATTTACTGGCACTGGTGGATTTAACCGCTGAGGCATATAAAAGGGGAGTTGTTCTGGCTCTGCCATCTGGTTCGAAGAATAGTGGTGGACTACCTTTTTGGAATGCGACTGGATCATGTTGTGATTTTGAAAAAAGCGGCGTTGATGATTCCAAGTATTTGATGGATCTTGTGAAACAAATAAGTGCGAAGGTTTCGATTGATGCCAAGCGCGTTTATTTCTTTGGACATTCAAATGGCGGCTTCATGTCGTATACGACTGCTTGCAATAATTCGAGCAAGATAGCGGCGCTTGTGAATTTCAACGGATCAAGCTTTGCAGATATGTCACTATGTAAGGCAGATCGACCTGTTAGCGTCTTGCAAATTAACGGTACCGAAGATGAATTGATTCATATTGCTGGCGGAGATGTCTTTGATGATCCGAAGCAGCCGTATCCAAGCGTTGCTGTTGAAACAAGTAAATGGGCGGAAATAAATGGCTGTTCTACTTCAGCGGCGCTGATTAAGAACAAGGCTAAATTTAATTACGAATCAGTTCTTGCTGGTTCTGAGACAACCAAAGCGGCTTACAAGTGCCCTAAGGGTGTGGCCGTTGAAATGTGGACGATCGCTGGAGGAAAGCACTTACCAAAGATAAATGCCGCATTCATTTCTTCAGTCTTCGACTTTCTGTTGGCCCATAAAAAATAGGGAAATTAATTACTGCACTTATCTAGGATAAGCAAAGAGCCCCACAGATTTCTCTGCGGGGCTCTTTCTTGTAGCTCAGATTGTATTGCACACCTCTATGACTAAGTGCCAAAACTATAACATCTGGACTTGCACCTCACTGACTACGCGGATGAACCTTAACATCAACTTTTGGGCTGATTGCAATTCTTTTTACACAACTGATCTTTATTCACAAAATCGTTTTCAAAAAATTTAACAGAATGTAATCAGGGCTAATTTTCGCATGCGTATGACTGTAGCTCAGCGGATAGAGCACCTCACTGACTACGAGGAAGGTCGTGGGTTCGATTCCCACCAGTCATACGCACACCAAATGACTCCCGATTTAGTCACCGGGAGTCATTTTTTTAAAACTCTAAGAAGTGTTAAGCAGGAATTAAAGTGTTGGCAAAGATCTGCCAAGCCAGAAGTGATTTAGCAACGAGTGAAAGCGTGATGTAAGTACGTTCACCGCGAATGTATTCTGACCACTTTCCGACCTTCTTGTATTGCAACCATTGCACGAGTGCGAATGAGTTGAAGAAGATAAATATCGTCAAAACGATGCCATAGACGAATGCTGGGGCAGAGGCATCGCTAGGGCCACCAATTGAGAAGACATAAAAGAGAAGCGCAATCCACGGAACGATTCCGGTGATGCAACCAAAGATGAATGGAAGCCAACCGCCACTTCCTGGGTTCTCATATTTCTCTTGTAACCAACCAAATAAAATCATCGATGCGTTGACACCAAAGATTGAGATTATTGCTGAAATTTCTGCAACGCCAGTTACTTGGGCGATCAAAACAATCATTACTGAAGAGCTAATTGAGTATTCAACCCAGCGGAAATAGTTTCGCTTTGCGGCCATGCCTGCGCTGTAACGTGGGAAAAATTGTGGACTTGCGACGATGAAGTGAGCGAGTGCAGAAAGACCAAGAAAGATTGCAACTGTTAAACCAACTGGAGTACTAAAAAGAATGACTGGATCGGCGTATGTGGATCCCGGCGGACCAGACATGTAGTTGGCAGTGACTGGAAGTGCGAAGTCGTTGCTGAGTGCGAGGACTGCAGCCATTTGTGCCAGATGAAGAATTCCAGCGAAGATGTTTATCTTGCGAAGACTTTGGGATGTGATTTCTTTGCTCATGGGCAAAAGGGTAACCCTGGCGGGCTTGAATCTGGGGGATTACCGTGATGTCAGAGGTAGGGAATAGGTTTAAATCTAGCTTTAGATCATTGAAAGGGGCAGAAAATGTTTGAATTTCTATTCATTGCAGCGCTGGTCTATTTATATATGGAGCGCAAGTCCCGAAAAAAGCGCGAAGGACGAAAGATGCGCGGCCTGGATGCCGAACTTAAATCTTTAATCGAAGATGATGGCGATAAGACTGGAATTGCATTTGAGATAAAGCAATATTTGTTAGCGATTGTTGAAGATGACAAGAACGATGTTGAAAAATTCTCTGATGCGCGAATTGAACAGGCTGAGCGAATCTTGGATCGAGCCGGGCCATCCGCGTTGTATTGGATGACTGATATTGCTGCGCAATTGGCATTCTTGGCAGCGGCTCAGAAAAATGGAATCGTTACAAGTGTTGATGCAAAAGTTGGCGAGCATGCAACACCTGAAGCGATTATTAAAGCGGTAGTTAAGGGCTAGCTAATTTAAGAATCTTGCTGCATGGACCACATTTTCCATACATGTGTGCGAACCGAACGAGGTTGGCTCATGATGGTTGTGATTTGAAAAGCAACATCTTCTGGTCGCAAATAATTTTTTAACTTTTCTTCTCCAGCGGTGCGACCAAAGCCAAGTGCGAATTCAGTCTCGGTTCCGGCAGGGCAGACAAGTGCAACACGGACACCCTTTGCGCGAAGTTCGCGATCAAGTGAACCAGCAAAACCAACTTGGGCATGTTTGGTTCCGGCATAGATGGCTTCAATATCGCCACCACGGAAACCTGCGACAGATGCAACGATAATTACATCGCCCTCTTTCTTCGCCAACATTGTTGGAAGCGCGGCCCGAATCATGTGAACTGTTCCCTCATAGTTTGTGCGCATCATGCGATTTACATCTTCATCGCTGTGATCAAGAATAGAACCATAGAAACCGATTCCCGCATTTGGAACAACGGCATCGATTGTTCCGAAGTTATCGATTGCGGCCTTTGCAACTTTACGAGCAAGATCTGGTTCTGAACAATCACCGGCGACATAAACAGCGCTGGCACCGAGTTCAGCAACCATGCCCTTAAGGCGCTCTTCGTTACGGGCATTCAAAACAACTTTGCAGCCCATCTCAATAAGGGCTTTTGCAGCAGCGGCACCAATTCCTGCTGTGGCACCAGTGATGATTACAACTTTTCCGTTTAGGTCACGCAATTGATATGTCATGGGGGGAAGGTTAGTGCGGTAAATCCATTTTTTCTATTCCTAAACGCTTACTGTCGGTAATCTGCTGGTGTGAATAGATCGAGACGCTTGGCCCTTGGGCTCTGCTCGGTGCTGATTCTCTCCTTGAGTAATTCACCTACTTCGGCTGCAGAAAAAATTACTCTTGTAATGACAGCCGACCAAGTGGGCGGATATTCGCGAAATTTATTTAAACATTGGATAGATGCCGATAAAGATGGCTGTAATACAAGGTATGAAGTATTGATTGCTGAAGCAATTGTGAAACCTAAGGTTGGTGCTGGCTGTTATTTAACCGGTGGCAAATGGAAGAGTTCGTACGATGGAAAAGTTTTCACAAATCCAACTGGTTTAGATATCGATCATATGGTTCCCCTTGCTGAAGCTTGGCGATCTGGGGCATGGGCTTGGACGGCATCGCAGCGGATGGAATTTGCAAATGATTTAGAAGATTCACGTTCTTTGTTGGCAGTAACAGCAAGTTTAAATCGCTCTAAGGGCGATCGAGATGTGGCGGACTGGTTGCCCGTAAAGGCGCAGTGCGCATATATTTCTAATTGGATTGCAGTTAAATCACGCTTTGATTTAACGGTTGATCCAACTGAAGGCGAATTCTTACAATCGAAAATAACTATCTGTAAAATTACAAACGTAGTAATTCAGTAAGTTTCCAATTCGAGTTTCTGTTAGCTAAGCTGTTTCTTGCAAAATTGAAATCAGGGTAGCGCGGTCCACATTTTCGATTCCACGGCGCAGTGCGCCATATGCAGTTGCTAGGTCCTTTAATTCAGAAATCACTATCTTTGGAGCAATCAGAGTAATTTTTTGTACCATTTTGGAGATTGTTTTTAAGTGTGGTTCAAGGGCCGGAGCAAGGCCACCTTCGAGAATAAATACTTCAGGGTTTGTTATGCAACAAACTGAGGCAATGCCTCGGGAGAGTAGTTCTAACTGATTGTTCACAAGTTCAGCGGCTAATTTATTTCCAGTTGCAGCAGCCTCATAGATAACTTTTGCAGTAACACCATTTGCGCCGGCTAGTTTGATTATCTCTTTCGCGCCATCTTTGTTCTTAACTGCTTCAAAATTTCGCTCTAAACCAACGGCGCTGGCATGGAATTCAAAGTTCGCATTCATCGGAGATTTAACTTCATCTGCAATCTGTAGTGGCAAGTTTCCAACTTCACCAGCAATTCCGTTGAAGCCGCGATAGACCTGGCCATTGATCAACAAACCTAAACCGATACCTACTCCGACCGACATTGCCGCAGCATTTGCTAAATCTTTAGCACCACCGCGCCAGTGCTCACCATAGATTGCAAGGTGTGCTTCATTTTCAACATTAACTTGCTTCTTTAATACTTTAGAAAGTTCATCACTTAGTGAGAAACCTTCCCAATCTGGCAAGTTGTAAGAGCGGGTGATTTCGCCGGTCTCTGGATCAATGGTTCCGGGAGATCCTGCGACAACAGAACCGATATCTGAAACCTTAATTTTGTTTTGCGTTAAGGCAGTTTCGTAAAGTTCTTTCACCTTAGCAATAATTGCCTTGCGCCCACCCTTAAGCGGTGTGCTCTGCATAAGAGTTGCGATGATATTTCCATCTAGATCCGAAACGAGTAGCCGGATATTAGATCCACCAATATCGATTGCAACAATTTTCTTGCGATCTTTATTAAAAGATATTTGCTGCGCCTTTGGTCCAGGACGACCAGCGGCAGATTTTGTCTTCGCTTCATTCATCGAGATCAGCTTCTCTTTATTTAAAATATCGAGGGCTTCATTGACTGTTGGCTTAGATAGTCCGGAAATCTCACCTATTAACTGTCGAGTGATAGGGCCGTTAGTTCGCACGGTTTCGAAAACTCGAGCCACATTTAGACGTCGCAGACCGGCCGGTGAGCCTGAGGAGGACCTCGTGAAAGCTGCCGGAAGAAACTCTGAGAAAGTGCTTGACAGAATAGGAAGACTCCTTGTTCTATTACCCCTAAGTAAACCACGGAAGTGGACCGCAGCAGAAGGGCAGTCTAAAAGTAATTTCCAGGCAGGACAAAGCATTTAACTAATAAGGAGAGCATTAGTGACGCAAGCGACACGTATAAAAATTACGGACGTTTCAAAGATTTATCAGACCGAAACAAAGACTGTAGAAGCTGTAAAGAACTTCTCAGAAAGTGTTAAGGATGGTGAATTTGTATGTGTTGTTGGCGCAAGCGGATGTGGCAAGACCACTCTTCTCTGGTGTTTATCTGGACTTCATCCAGCAACATCAGGAACTGTGCATATAGATGGCGAGTTGTTAACTAAGCCGCTACCAGATCGCATTGGAATGGTTTTCCAAGATTCAAACCTTCTTCCTTGGCGCACCCTTATAGAAAATATTGAACTTCCATTTCAAATTAAGAAGAAGCCAGTCAATCGCGAATTGGTTGACGAGCTCTTGGAAGTAGCTGGTCTTAAAGGATTTGAAAATTCCTACCCTGGCGAATTATCCGGTGGAATGAAACAACGTGGATCAATTGTTCGCGCACTGGCCCAAGACCCTGAAGTGCTTTTAATGGACGAACCCTTTGGCGCACTCGATGCTTTCACTCGTGAAGAGATGAATCTCTTTCTATTGAAAATTTGGGAGCGCACAAGAAAGACAATTGTTTTCGTCACGCACTCAATATCTGAAGCAATCTTTTTAGCCGACCGAGTCTGGGTTATGTCGCCAAGACCAGGACGGTTATCTCGAATTGTTGATGTTGAATTTGCAAGACCACGTCACATCGATCTGCAGTTCGAACCAAAGTTTATTGAAATCTTAAAATCAATTCGTGAAGATGTTGAAGGTTCTAAATCTGGAAAGGGGAATTAGAAATGGCTACCGATAATCTTGCAGATAAAATTCCAGATTTTAATTCTTCAGGTGGCAAGCAAGGTGGAAATGGCCCGGTCGACGTTTCAGCTATCGCTGGTATCCGCCGTGCTAAAGGCATCAAGGAGATTGCATCTGTACTAGCACTTGCAATTGTTGTCGTAACCCTTCTTGAATTTATTTTGATCTGGTCAAATACCGAGGCTTATGTTTTTCCAAAGCCAACCTCGATAATCCAGAGCTTATTTACCGACTTTTCCACCCTTTACTGGAAGCCACTAACCCAGACAGTGCAGACATTTTTTATGGGGCTAATCATTGGTGCCACAATTGGCCTCGCACTTGCAGTGCTAGTAACGCTAAAACCAGGGTTAGATATTTTCATCTCGCCTTACATCATTATTCTTGTTACAACTCCGATGGTTGCTTTGATTCCATTCTTGATGCTTAAGTTTGGATTCGGAATGACCCCTCGTGTGATTGCAATTTCGCTGGCAACTGGTCCGATGGTAATGATCAACTCTGCTACTGGTTTTAGACGAACAAATGCTGAATTGATCGCACTTGGAAAATCTTATGGTGCAACTGAATTCCAACTCTTCCGCAAAATTCGATTCCCATTCGCACTTCCAATGATCATCGTTGGTTTCATGGTTGGTTCAATTTTCGGATTACTAACAGCCGTAGGCGCCGAGATGGTCGGTGGCGGCATGGGTCTTGGCAACCGATTAATTTACTTCTCATCACTAGTACAGATGTCGCAATTCGGAGCAGTGCTCGTAATTGTTGCGACTTTTGGTGTTGGCATATATTCCTTCTTCACCTTTATAAATAGAAAGTATGCAAGTTGGGATGTTTAAGAATAAAAAGAATTGCGTTCTAATCCGAACCCAGAACGCAGATACTAAAAAAGCAAGTCCGCAAACAACAGAAAGAGGAAAAGAAATGAAAAATAGAAAGCTATGGCTGGCGGGGGTATCGGCGTTAGCCGCACTCTCTCTAGTTGTTGGGCCGACCGTTTCAAACGCTGCACCTAAAGAAGCCACAATCACATGGATGTCTCCACGTGGTTCACTAGATGTAATGGATGACTACATGCTTCACGTAGCCATCGATCAGGGATACTTCAAGAAGCTAGGCATTAATGTAAAACTTATTGCCGGACCTTCTGATGGAACTGCAGCAACTAAGTTCGTTGCTCAGAAGCAAGTAGACGTTTCTTATCCAAGCCCAGGAATTTTGCTATCTTCAATTGCAGCAGGCGTGCCTGTTATTTCTGCATTTAACATGATTCCAGGACAGGTATTCAACTTTGCAACTCCTAAGGGAAGTTCGCTAAAGAAGATATCTCAATTCACTGGCAAGAAGATCTGCGTTGGTTCACCAGCATGGGCTGCAATTATCAACCCAATGCTTGTAGAAGCTGGCGTTGACTATAAGTCAGTGGAAATCATTGATGCTGGTTGGCCAACTTGGTCACAAGCAATTGCATCAGGTAAGTGTGATGCTGGTCTTGCATGGGATGGACTTATCGCACAATGGGCAGCAACAGGTATCGACGTTGACTGGATCATCGGCAAGGAAACATCAAAGCAACCATCAAATGGTTATGACATCCGTGCTTCAGAACTAAAGACATCGGCCGGAAGAAATATATACACACGCTTCCTACGTGGAGTTGCAATGGGCTTGGAGTTTGCCAAGGAAAATCCTCGTGCAGCCGCACAAATTACCTACAACGCACTTCCAGCACTTGGTGCGACACTGTCACCACAACTTGCAGTTGATTCAATGCGCGAAGGTCAAGTAGGAAATATGATCTCCCGCCTTGATGGCAAGGGTTGGGGTTACCACTATCCAGCAGCTTGGGCTGATTATCTAAAGGTTGTAGCAGACATGGGACAAACTCCACGTCTTCTAAAGCCAGCAGAAACTTACTCAAACATACTTATTAAGGGTGCGAATAAGTTTGATCTTGCTGCAGTTGCCAAGGATGCAAAGGCTTTCAAGTTAAGCCCAGTGTTCGAAAAGGTAGTAATCAAGTAAGTAAATAGTTAAGCGAGGTCGCCCTCGTTAATTCGGGGGCGACTTCTTTATTTGAATGGGGGACTCATGAGCAAACTATCCATGTTTTCCTATTCGTGGGACCTCGCAGAAAATGGCGTAGCCAAAACTGTTAATGAGTTATCTAAAATTGGAATTAATTCCATAACGCTGGCTAGCAGTTATCACGCTGGCAAATTTCTTCGCCCTAAGAGTGCGACAAACAAAGTTTATTTTCCGGAAGATGGCACAGTTTATTTCAAGTCTGATGCCGCTAAATATGGTGCTATCAAGCCAATTCCGAATTCAATTTATGGTGATGGCCAAGTCTTACGCGAACTAACTGAGACCAAAGGGCTTTCCGTAAGCGCCTGGTTAGTTCTTCTGCACAACACTCCGCTCGGAACCAAGCATCAAGATTCTGCAGTGCAGAATGCTTTCGGTGATCCATATATTTATGCACTCTGTCCATCTGCGCCAGAGGCACGGGCTTATGCAATTGGTTTAGCTAAAGATGTAACAGAAAGTTATGAAGTAGATGGCATCTCAATTGAATCAATTGGTTTCCCACCTTACGAACATGGTTTTCATCATGAGATGAGTCATGTCAGACCAAATAAGTGGCTCTCGCAAAGCCTTGGACTCTGCTTCTGCAAATATTGCGTAGCCGGTGCCGAGAAATTGAATATTGATGCAAAGGCCTTGAAGGCACGGATAGCAATTAATATTCATAATTATTTAGAAGGCGATATCGATTACGAGAACGATATGGCAGATGCGCTTTGGCTTGCAGACGTTGCAAGTGATCCCGATCTTCATAAATTCCTAGAATTCAGAAGTGGAGTGGTTACATCACTTGCGAAAGAGATTCGCCAAGGCGTTCGCAAGGATATAGAAGTTGCAATTATTCCTTCTGTAGCGAGACCTTCTGGCGGTGCTTGGTATGAAGGCACTGACTTTAAAGCCATGGCGAAGACCACTGGCGTCATCGAAGCTTGTTTCTATGAGCCAACGATAGGTCGCATCAAGGGGGATTTGGCTGACATTAAAAATAGGACAGATAACATCGGAAAAATAAAAGGAATATTGCGACCAGCATTTCCAGATTTAACAAGCGAAGAAGAGGTCGTTGGCGCAGTTAGAGCTCTCTGGGAGGGCGGAGTTAAAGATATTGGGTTTTACAACTATGGCCACATCCGTAGCCAAAGTCTCAATTGGATCGGGAAAGCGTTGGCCTCGGTGAGTAAAAAATGAGTAAGTTATTTGATAAGAAGATAGTTGCTATTACTGGTGCCGCAGGCGGTATCGGACAAGAACTATCGAGACACTTTGGTCGCGAAGGCGCCATAATTTTCGCAATTGATAAAAAGGATTCTGTTAATACCTTTGCAATTGAATTGGCGGCAGAAGGAATAACTGCACATCCGCTTACCTGCGATATCGGTGACGCTGCTTCTGTTGCAACCGGATTAGGTAAATTAATTAAAGATTTTGGCGATGTCGATATCTTGATAAACAACGCTGGTTTTTCAGATCATCCAACCATTGAAAAAACTACTCCTGCGGATTGGGCATATGACGTTAACGGCAATCTAAATGGTGCCTACAACTGTGTTCACACAGTTCTGCCAGGAATGAAGAAGAAAGGCAAAGCGGCAATCGTCACGGTTGGATCAGTCAACGGCGTTTCAGCACTTGGTGATCCGGCATATAGCGCAGCAAAAGCAGCGCTAATAAGTATGACTAAAGCAATTGCGATGGAGAACGGTCGATACGGAATTCGCGCAAATATTGTTTTACCTGGAACCGTAAGAACTCCGCTTTGGAATGCACGCGCTGCAAAAGATCCAGAAGTTTTAAAGACTTTAATGCGTTGGTATCCATTGGCTCGAATTGCTGAACCAAGTGATGTTACAAATGCTGTGGCCTTCTTAGCCTCGGATGCCGCATCTGCAATTACTGGAGTCGAGTTGCCGGTTGATTGCGGTTTAACTGCCGGAAATATTGTGATGTCTCGCGAACTTACTTTGGAGAATTTTTAGTCAGATTATTTCCAAACAAACAAAGGAGAAAGAAATGGATAGATTAAGAATCGGCGTAATTGGCCTTGGCTGGTTTGGGGAAATTCACTGCGATGCCATTATTGGAACTCCGAGTTTGGAATTAGCTGCGCTCTGTACGCGAACTGAAGATCGTTTGAATGAGCTTGGTAAGAAGTATGGCGTTAAGAAACTTTATAAAGATTATAAAGATATGTTGGCCGATCCTGATATCGATGCGGTTTCAATTACAACAATGTGGGACCAACACACAGATATAACAATTGATGCACTTAAGGCTGGAAAGCATGTGTTTCTAGAGAAACCAATGGCTTCAACTGTTGCAGATTGCGAAAAGATTATTGCGGCATCAAAGGGCGCAAAGGGAATCTTGCAGATTGGCCACATCGTTCGCTTCAACCCGCGTTATCGCGCAGCCAAGAAAGCCATCAGCGAAGGCGCAATCGGAAAAGTTCTATCGCTAAGTTCACGCAGAAATATTCCTGCGGCATGGACACCAGAAATTTTAAACAAGATTGGGCCAATTGTTGGCGATGCAATTCACGATACTGACATTATGTTGTGGCTAACCGGCGACAAAATTGTTAGTGCGTATGCCCAAACAACAGATATGCGCGGCCTGAAGTATCCAGATATCGGTCAGACGATGTATCGCTTTAAGAGCGGTGCTACTGCAATTTTGGAAACAGTTTGGTGCATGCCAGAACACACACCATTTGATATCGACGAGCGTATGACTGTTATTGGAACCGAAGGTTTAATTCACATCCAAGACACATTCCCAAACCTTGGAATTGTTACAAAGACAACTGGTGTTCGCAGCCCTGATACAACATATTGGCCAGAGTTCGATGGTTACCGTGGCGGCGCACTTCGCGAAGAGTTCTTGTACTTTGCAGATTGCGCACTTCGTGGACTTCAACCAACAGTTAGTACGCCAGTAGATGCAATGCGCGCACTTGAAGCAACACTTGCAGCCGAAGAGTCAGCTAGAACTGGGCAAGTAGTAAAGATCTAATTAATTAGTTTGCTGAGATTGCAACCGGGCGACCCTCTTTGAGGGAAGCCTTTGCTGCAAGACATACTTGCAACGCAGCAATCGCAGATGGTGTTGGCGATAAATCATATTTGCCACCACTGCTTGCTTGATCAAAGAAATACTTAACTTGGCGACCATATGGATCATCGCTCGCAATCTGTTCAACAGTATTTCCTTTTGAAGAAAAGACATGCCAACTATTCACGCCCGCATTGTTTCCGGATGAAGATTCTTCGGTCGCGGAGATTGCAGAAAATTCGTAATGCGCGATGCCGGATGTTCCAAGTAGATCAATTGTGCTTGTGAATGGCACGCCTTCTGCGGCATTCATAAAACTTTGAACTTGGCCGACGCCACCACCTTCATATTTAACAGTTATCTCTGCAGGGCCAGATGCTGAAGTTTGCGCAGCAAATACTTCAACCGGCTTTCCCAAATACATATTTATCTGATCGAAATCATGAATTGAAAAATCAACAAGCATTCCACCAGATTGGCTCTCATCGCCAAGCCAGGTTGCCCAAGTTGGTTTAGGGGAGAAGCGGCGGGCATGAACTGAAAGAAGTTTGCCAAGTTCACCAGATTCACTTACTTCACGAAGCTTTTGATAACCAAGAAAGAAGCGAACTACTTGTGCAATCATCAACGACCCAGAACTTTTCGCAGCAGCATCCGCAACAATTTTTGCATCAGCAACAGTTAGCGCAATTGGTTTTTCAAGCAGTACATGCTTGCTGGCCGCAAGAAGGGCAACCGTAATATCTTTATGAGTCGGGGTTGGGGTACAGACTGATACATATTTAACATCGGCATCCTTGAGAATTACATCGAGATCAGTTATGTATTTAGCGTTCTTTGCTGCAGGAACCGAACCCTCTTTAGGACGTGGGGTGCAGATGTATTTAATTGCATCTGCTTGACCAGCACTTGCCCATGCCGCAGCATGTGCATTTCCCATGTAACCCTGACCAATAATTGCAATCGAAGCCATCTAAAAACCCCTAAACCTAGAACTTAAGCAGATAGCCGCTTGATTGTGTCCACTGAAAAAGCGAGTGATTCATGAACATCCTCAACACCATTTGGTCCTGCTGGAGTGAATTCAATTTCAATACTTAGTGCAACAGTGCAGCCATTCTTCTTTAGCGTCTTTAGAATGCGATCGAAATCTAAATCTCCGCGACCAACAGCTGGAAAGTTCCATTCGTTCTGGGCGCCAGCTTTCTCCTTTAGGTGAATACCTGTGATTGATCCAGTAGAAGCATCTAGATCTTCGTACGGCATGATCGCACCGTAAAACACTACGTTCCCCGTGTCATAGTTCAGGCGGACGTTCGGCATATTTACCTTCTTTAGAAGGGCGATGATGCTCTGGCCAGTTGCATAGTTATTTCCGTGAGTTTCAATCGCCATAACTAAGCCAAGGCCCTTAGCGACGGTACCTAAATCTTGAATGATCTTTACAAGTTCAGTGTCATCGCCAATAACTGATTCATCGCCATGGGTCTCACCAGTTGAAAGTGTTACATAATCAACACCAAGCTTCTTTGCCAGATGAAGATTCTTTCTAAAAGTTTCTTGTCCTTCAGCGGTTTGAATATTTGTGTGGCCACACATACCAATTGCCTTAATGTCATTGTCAGCCAATAGCTTTAGGACCTTTGCGATCTGCTCATCTGAATAATCATTTCGAACGTGTTCGGTCCAGCCGATTACACCAGCGAGCTCGATCAACTTAATGCCTGCTCGTTTAGCACCAGTGACAGCCTCTTCAAGTGTGAAGCCGTGATACGAGTTGCTGTTTAGACAGATTGGATTATTCATTTTTTCTCCCTTTCGAACTTAAGTTATTAAAACCAGCCAGTTTCATTTGGATTTCGGTATTGCATAAATTCAACGACTGCGCCATCAACTAGAACAAATGCGACGCGAACAAAACCATCAGCGACATCCCATGGTTCTAATAAAATCTCGTGGCCTTTAATTGCTTCATCAACGCTATCAACGCGGTATGCAACGTGTGGCAAGTGACGAATTGGTCCTGTTACAGGAGTGTCATGTTCGTAGCGAAGGTATTCGACATTTGCAGGATGGATTCTTGGATTTGTAACCCAGACTCGGGTTGCATCCACGAAGTTCTCTTCGCCGTGTTTCTCCTCGGTGATAACGCCGATATGGTCGAAACGGGTGCGATCAAATTGCTTTGAACTCAAGAGCATTCCTCCTATTTAGCAGGAATTCTCCTTTTGGGAGCCGAATATGTCAATACCTCTTCCTATTCGATCCCTATTCAGCCCAGCTTAAAATTAACGAATACTGCGCAATACCGCCGTTACGATTCCAAGAATCTCGGCGCCATCACCAGGAATTGGTGCGTAA
>CANLEG010000003.1 GCA_947489605.1 Actinomycetota bacterium | reverse complement strand
AAATGCATCGCGTTCACTGTGTGGTTCCCGAGCTACGGTCGGGAACTGTTATATTTCTAATAAGTTAGATCCTTTGGGATTTTAATTTTTGTAGAAATGCAACTGACTGATAACTCAATAGAGTTTCGGCGGCCATAGCGAGAGGGAAACGCCCGGTCCCATTCCGAACCCGGAAGCTAAGCCTCTCAGCGTCGATGGTACTGCAAGGGGGACCTTGTGGGAGAGTAGATCGCCGCCGGACATCATTATAAAAAGAGCTATTCCATTACTTCGGTTTTGGAAATGGCTCTTTTTTTTTGGATAAGTATTAAACATTAACCACAGTTCTCTTTAATTCACAGAGAATCTGTTTCGGAATATTTATCCTTCTCGAGAAGTGCATGATTTCCAATCTTAGAAAATCTTTAAGGAATAAAATAACCAGTTAGGTTGCAATGTCGAATATTTTGCCAAAAAAACAAATCAAAGTTGCGGATAAAGTAAAGTCGAAAAAGGATAAAGAGGTTCTACCAATTGAATACGAGCCAGTTAATGAAGTATTTTTAGTTGGACGTGTAACTAGTTTGGCAGTGGAAAAAGTTTTGCCAAGTGGAGATAAAGTTGTCGAGTTCAGGCTTGTTATCGGGCGTAAACATTCGAGGGGTTTGAAAAAAGAAGTAGATGCCCTAGATATTGCTGCCTGGTCTGCAAAGGCCCGACGCGCAGCCCTAACGCTCAAAGTCGATAGCTGGGTGGAGATTACAGGCTCTGTTCGTAGAAGATTTTGGCGAGCACCAACGGGTCTTGCAAGCCGCTGGCAGGTAGAAGCGAGCGATGTGGTTCGACTTTAGATACGGTTAGGTCATGGCTTCCGATTTGAATTCCGTGCTAAAAAAATACTTGGCAACCCTTGGCAAGAACGAAGCAACTGCGGCTGAAATAGCGAAGTCTGTGCGCTCCTGGGTAGTTGAAAACGGCGAGATTGCCAAGGAGAAAATAGAGAAGCAGATCGAAGAGACTGTTAGTCGAATGGGCTTCGTTAAGATTTCAGATTTGGATATTCTCGCTAAACGGATATCCGAATTGGAAGGTCGCGCAAAAATTGCGAAGAAAGTTGTTGCGAAGAAGTCTGCGCCAAGAAAAGCGAAGGCTAAATCTGTTATCAAGAAAGGTGGGAAGTAAATGGAAAAAATTCCTGACTCAAATCTAGAGATTTCGGCAATTAAAACCAGAATATCCGAAATAAGCGCTAAGCCTTTAGATACTCATTCCGTGGAATTTGAAGAGATCCATACGGAGTTGAACAAAGTATTATCTGAAATTGATGGGCTCTAAATAGTTTAATGAAAACCAGATTAGATGCAGAATTGGTGAGACGTGGATTGGCGCGTTCTAGGGATCATGCTGCAGATTTAATCGAATCTCGTTCGGTTTTGGTTATTGGAATTCCGGCCTCGAAGCCGGCAACTCAAGTAGATGCCGAAACGTCTATAACCATCCAAGGAAACAGAGATGATTTTGTTTCACGCGGTGGTCATAAGCTTGCAGGAGCGCTGGATGCATTTCCAGAAATTGTTGTAAGTGGAAAAAGAGCTCTGGATGCGGGTGCTTCTACCGGAGGATTCACGGATGTACTTTTGAAACGTGATGTCCAATCTGTCGTGGCAGTTGATGTCGGATATGGACAATTGGCATGGGAGCTGAGAAACGATCCTCGCGTAACGATTTTAGATCGCACCAATGTTCGGCACTTAACGATTGAGCAAGTTGGCGAACCTGTGGATCTAGTTGTTGCAGATTTATCGTTTATTTCTTTAACTTTAGTTTTACCAGCGCTCGTGTCGGTATCTAGAACTAGTGCTGATTTTCTTGTGATGGTAAAACCTCAATTTGAAGTAGGACGTGAAAAATTGGGCGCTGGGGGAGTCGTAAGAGATAGCGCGCTGCGAAAAAATGCGGTTATGGAAGTGGCTGACTGCGCATATGACATGGGACTAGGTTGTAACGGAGTTATAGCGAGTCCGCTACCGGGTCCATCGGGAAATGTGGAGTATTTCTTGTGGCTAAAGCGTGGGGCATCGGAATTAGTGGAATCTGCTTTAGATTTAGCAATAGCGAAAGGGCCACAATGAAAAAAATAGCGTTAGTGGTCCATCCAACTCGGCCTGCGGCAATCAAATTTGCAAATAATTTAGCAGCGGAGTTTTTAAAGAAAGATATTGAAGTAGTTTCGAATCATCCAGATCTGTTGGCTGGAAGTAAGGCAATTGCTGAAATCTCCGATATCTCAGCGGTCATCGTTCTTGGTGGAGATGGAACGATTCTCAGAGCTGCCGAGATTGTAAAAGGTCATGAAGTTCCAATCATCGGAATCAACTTAGGAAATGTTGGTTTCCTCGCTGAGATATCTGAGCCATCAATTGCAGAAATCGTTAAAGCTGTTGATAGTGGTTCTATCCATCGAGAGCCCCGACTGACTCTGAAATATGAAATTATTCGAAATGGTTCTGTAATCTCGCAAGGCTGGGCTTTAAATGAAGTCGTTGTTGAAAGAAGTTCAACCCGAATGCTCGAACTCTTTGTGCAAATAGATGGTAGGCCACTTTCTAAGTGGGGTTGCGACGGAGTTATTTGCGCGACACCAACTGGATCAACGGCCTACGCTTTTTCAGCGGGTGGCCCAGTTGTTTGGCCAGAAGTGAGTGCGCTAGTTCTGTTGCCGTTAGCTGCTCACGCGCTTTTTTCTAGACCCATGGTTGTATCACCTGAGTGTGAAATTGTTATTGATGTGCTTTCAAATGATGCGCAGATTTCCGCTGATGGGCTCCGTCAAGAGGAAATTCAACTCAGCGACCGAATAGTTATAACCAAAGAAAAAGCAAAGATTCAACTTGCCTATGTCAATGCTGGAAATTTCACCGACCGATTAGTTGCAAAGTTCAAGCTACCTATTGAAGGTTGGCGCGGAGAGAGTTCTTGAAAAAAGTTTTACAGAAGAGCGCACTGCGTGAATTAACAATACGTAGCCTTGGAGTCATAGATTCGGCAGAGGTAGATTTCAAAGATGGCTTAACCGTAATTACGGGTGAAACGGGTGCCGGAAAAACAATGGTGCTAACCGCCCTAAATCTAATTTTGGGATCAAAGTCTGACGCGGATTTTGTTAGGTCAGGTGACGAGAGATTAGTTGTGAGTGGAAAATTTAATATCGGAGATACGTTGCAAACAATCGTTGAAGAAGCTGGAGGTTTCGTCGAAGACGGTGATGTAATTATCAATCGCAGCGTAACAAACCAAGGTAAGTCAAAAATTTCGCTCGGTGGGGCCGTAACAACCACTTCTCAAGTATCTGAATTAGCTCAAGAATTGGTTGAGATTCACGCGCAATCCAGTTCGGCGAGGTTAAGCAAGCCTGCGGTGCAATTGAACCTTCTAGATTCCTACGGCGATTATCAAGATTCGGCTGCCAAATATTCAGATAAATTTATTGAATTTAATTTAATTCGCAAACGGGTAGCGGATCTGACAAGTCAACTCAAGGTCCGTGATTTTGAGATTGCAAAATTAACTGGGTTCGTTGACGATTTTGCGAAGATAGCACCAAAGAAGGGCGAGCTTGATCAAATAGAAAATGAGATTACTAAGTTAGGAGCTGTTGAAGAGTTAAATGCCGGTCTTATTCAGGCCCTAGGAATTATCTCCGGAGAAGATGAATCGCCGACGGCTGCATTAGGTCTAACGAAAAAGATTCTTGAAAATCTCAAAGGAAAAGATTCAGAACTCGATTCTCTGATTGAGAAATATTCGGAATTAATTTATGAATTTGCTGAAAATAGCTCGGATCTAGAGCGCTACCTTGCTGGACTTGGCGCAGACCCAGCAAGATTTGATTACTTGCAGAACCGAAAAAGTGAACTTAATGGTTTATTGAAAAAATATGGTGAAGGTAGTGATCGTGAAAGTGCCTATGAGAATCTTCTAATAGCGGGAGATGAAGCAAGTTCACGTTTGGAGGATTTGCAAGGTGGAGATTCGAAACTTGCTGAGCTCAGAGATGAAAGTCTTGCCTGTTTTGGGAAATTGCAAGAATTGGGATTGAATCTATCTGCTTCAAGATTTAGTGTGGCTAAGAAACTCTCTACTGCAATCACTTCAGAGATGGTGCTCTTGGCAATGCCAAATGCCAAGATTTCGGTTCAAGTAACTACATCAGATGGCTCGAAGCCTGAAAACTTTTCGGCAACAGGGTTAGATGAGGTTTTGTTTTTGTTCACCAGTCATACCGATGGAAAACTTTTACCATTATCAAAAGCCGCGAGTGGCGGCGAACTCTCTCGAGTAATGCTCTCCATTGAAGTTGTATTGGCTAAGAATTCCCCAGTGGGGACATATATTTTTGATGAAGTAGATGCAGGAGTTGGCGGCAAGGCAGCTATCGAAGTTGGCAAAAGGTTGGCGCTTCTCGCGCAGAATTCACAAGTTATCGTTGTTACGCACTTGGCTCAGGTTGCAAGTTGGGCCGACAATCATTTTGTGGTTTCCAAGAATGAGAGTGGTTCTGTGACTCAAAGTAATATCTTGGAAGTTTCGGGCGCAGACCGCCGAAAGGAAATCGCGAGATTGCTCTCTGGGCAGGAAGATTCAAAAACAGCACAAGAACACGCTGGCGAACTGCTCGATATGGTCGCAATGAGTAGGTCGGAAATGATAGGTTAGTGTTCCATGACCGCCCAGCATGTGACAAAGCATCTTTTTGTAAGCGGCGGAGTGGCCTCCAGTTTAGGTAAAGGATTAACCGCTTCAAGCTTGGGCAGATTACTTACATCTCGCGGATTACGTGTCACGATGCAGAAGTTAGACCCTTATCTCAACGTTGATCCAGGGACTATGAATCCGTTCCAGCATGGCGAAGTTTTCGTGACAGATGATGGCGCTGAAACCGACTTGGATATCGGTCACTACGAACGATTCTTAAACGTAAGTCTGCATGGATCTGCAAATGTAACGACCGGACAAGTTTATTCCAATGTAATTGGAAAAGAGCGTCGTGGTGAATATCTGGGGGATACCGTTCAAGTAATTCCACATATAACAAATGAGATAAAAGAGCGCATCAAAGCTATGGCAGGGCCGGAAATTGATTTAGTGATTACCGAAATTGGCGGAACTGTTGGCGATATTGAGTCGCAACCTTTCCTGGAAGCAGCGCGCCAGATACGTCAGGATGTTGGAAGAGATAATGTTTTCTATTTACATGTTTCGTTAGTTCCTTACATCGGCCCTTCTGGAGAGTTGAAAACAAAACCAACTCAACATAGTGTGGCAGCTCTAAGGTCTATCGGTATTGCGCCAGATGCAATCGTTATTCGTTCAGATCGCGCAATTCCGGATTCAGTAAAGCGGAAGATATCTTCGATGTGTGACGTTGATTTAGAAGCGGTTGTTGCTGCCGTAGATGCGCCATCGATTTATGACATTCCTAAGGTTCTTTTTAGTGAAGGCTTGGACGCCTACGTAGTTAGACGCCTCGGCCTTCCGCTGCGTGACATTGTTTGGGGCGAATGGGATGAACTTTTAGAAAAAGTTCACAATCCGAAGCATCAAGTAACAGTGGCATTAGTTGGAAAGTATGTTGATCTTCCGGACGCATACTTGTCTGTAACAGAAGCACTGCGAGCAGGCGGATTCGCAAATAACGCGAAAGTGAATATTAAATGGGTTGCTAGCGATGATTGCGAAACACTGAGGGGCGCTACAGAAGCACTGAAAGATGTCGACGCTATCTGTGTTCCAGGCGGATTCGGTGTAAGAGGCATCGAAGGAAAATTAGGAGCGTTGCAATTCGCACGGGAAAATAAGATTCCAACTTTGGGATTATGTTTGGGACTGCAGTGCATGGTCATTGAAGTTGCTAGAAATTTAGCGAATATACAAGGCGCTAATTCGGCAGAATTTGATCCCGAGACTAAGAATCCAGTTATTTCTACAATGCAAAGTCAGGAAGAGATTGTTGCCGGAAATGGTGACATGGGTGGAACTATGAGACTCGGTTTATATCCAGCGGTCTTAGCCCGAGGATCTGTTGTTGCTGAAGTTTATGGTGCCACTGAAATTCAAGAACGACACCGTCATAGGTATGAGGTGAACAACAAATACCGGGAAGCTATTGCTGAAGCCGGTCTGGTGTTCTCTGGATTATCGCCGGATGGCAATCTCGTTGAATTCGTTGAATTACCAAAAGATATTCATCCGTATTTCGTTGGTACACAAGCTCATCCAGAATTTTTATCCAGGCCAACTGCAGCACACCCGCTTTTTAGCGGATTGATTTCGGCGGCTGTCGCAAAAAATGGTAAGTGAATCGCAGTCATCTGCAATAGTTGATTATCTCAGTTATGCGGCGATCGAAAAAGGATTGAGCAAGAATACTATTGATGCGTATCGCCGTGACTTAACTAAGTTCAAGAATTTTCTAGCCAACAACGATTTATTGATACAAGATGTGAATTCCAAAGTTATTGACGATTTTCTAGGATGGTTAAGAGGAGCGGATGGTTCCAACTCCCGCGGAAGTGAAAGTTCTAATTCGAGAACAATCGTTACAGTTAGAAATCTCTATAAATTCATATCAACTAATAACCACACAGTTAATCCACTTAAGGATTATTCGCCACCAAAAATACCTAAGCGATTGCCAAAGGCGTTGAAAATTGCTGAAATAATGGCGTTAATCGGAGCATCGAAATTTGGTGATGACGTCATATCAATTCGTAATAGCGCTTTAATCGAGGTTCTTTATGCGACGGGTGCTCGTGTTAGCGAGATAGTAGATCTTGATATTTCAAATGTTTCTGAGATTGCTAATACAACTACGTTAAAACTTTCGGGCAAAGGCGGTAAGGAGCGCGTCGTTCCAATAGGCGTTTATGCACGAAACAGTTTAGAGCAGTATTTAACTCTTTCAAGACCGGCTCTACTTCATAAAAAGGGCAGCACTTCTTTATTCTTGAACTCTCGTGGCGATTCACTTAGTCGACAAAGCGCTTGGGAGATTATTGCCTCTTTGGCAGAGCGGGCCAATATTCAAACTCGGGTAACTCCGCACGCTATTCGTCACTCTTTTGCAACACATTTATTAGATGGGGGAGCCGATATAAGAGTTGTTCAAGAACTGCTTGGACACTCGTCCGTCACAACAACACAGATTTATACTTTAGTTACGATAGATAAGCTGCGTGAAAGTTATGCAACAGCACACCCAAGAGCTAAATAAAGCTTAAGTTATTTACGGCTTACTTTCCACGAAGCCGGCGAGCAATAATGCTTTGGTCGCCTTTAGTTTCAAGATCAGCAATGATAATTGCTAAAGATTCACGAACGATGCGACCGCGATCAACCGCAAGTCCTAAATCTCCACGCAGAGCCAATCTAGCTTGTTCAAGATCATAAAGTTCTTCGGGCGAAAGATACACAGTTATTTTTTCATCATGTCTTTCACGGCCACTTGGAGATTTATCAAATGAGTTAACTCTGCGACGAGGAGTCGTACGAACCGACTTTTTACCTGTGATAGGCGCAGTAGGAACGTCTTCTATTGGAGTAGGAGTTTGTGATGGGACAGCGCTCAACGTTGTTGTCTGGCGGAACAGTTCATCGGCTCCAGGCAGGCTTACTCTTCTACTCATTTTGCTCCTCCTCGGTAAATTAATTCACGGGCTAGTCTGCGATATGAAACAGCTCCGGTTGAACTACTTGCATATGTTGTTATTGGTTCACCTTTGACGGTCGATTCAGAGAAGCGCACGGTTCTTGCGATGATCGTATCTAGCAAGTCATCTGGGAATTCTTTGTAAATTAATTCCAGAACTTCGCGAGAGTGGGCGGTTTTACGTTCAAACATAGTTGCGAGGATGCCATCAATCTGTAATTGCGGATTGGTATTAGTGCGCACTTTGTCTATTGTTTCGCGAACTAAACCAAGACCTAGTACTGCGAAATATTCACATTCCATTGGGATTAAAACGCCATCAGAGGCAGTTAAAGCATTGATCGTGAGCGTTCCAAGTGATGGCGAGCAATCGATAAGAATGTCGTCATATTCATCTAGAACGGGTTCTAAAAGTTTCCTTAATTTATGTTCCTTAGCTAATTCAGAAACAAATGCTGCATCTGCAGCTGCTAAATCTTTATGTCCGCGAATAAAATCCAGACCTGGAACATTTGATTTCAAAATGAATTCAGAGATATTTGCACTTGAATCATTTAGTAGATACCAGATCGAGCCGTACTGCTCTTTAATTTGAAGTGGCTTAATTCCCAAACCTGTAGTCATACTCGCTTGCGAATCGAAATCGATTAATAGAACTCTGCGTCCAAGTTCAGCCAACGCAGCACCCAAGTTAATAGTGGTTGTTGTTTTGCCTACGCCGCCCTTTTGGTTGACTACGGATATAACTCGTGCGGGTCCCGCAACAGGCGGATTTTTAATCGCAGGGAACTCGACCATTTTCTTGCCTAGAACACTCGAAGTTGCGGAAAATTCTTCTTCCCGATTTGTCGATTTAGTTCCTAAGCGAGAAACCTTCGAATTGCTTTTTGCCATGCGCGGACTCTACGGCGGTGCGATTGGGCGCGCAAGCGTAATTGCATTACCTTTGCGCAATGAGTGAGCTTCAAATAAATCCAATCGAGGCGGATGAAGGAAAAATTGCCGCACCTGGGTTCTCGGTTCACTTATCTAACTTTGATGGACCATTCGATTTACTCCTTCAGCTTATTTCTCGCCATAAAATGGATGTCACAGAGGTTGCCCTAGGGGTTGTCACAGATGATTTCATCGCTTATATCCGGGCGCTGGAAGGCTCCGAGGACGGTTGGGATTTGGAGCAGACAACCGAGTTCTTGGTTGTTGCTGCAACTCTTCTTGATCTAAAAGCGGCCAGGCTCCTGCCGTCGGGCGAGGTTGAGGACGAGGGAGACCTTGCTCTTCTTGAAGCCAGGGACCTACTTTTTGCCAGACTTCTGCAATATCGCGCCTTCAAGGCCATAGCCGCGATCTTCAATGATCGCCTGGCCCGCGAGGAGAAGAGTTTTGCCCGTGTAGTTGCACTTGAAGCCCATTTTTCAAGTCTGCTGCCCGAAGTTCTGATCGGAGTAGGGCCCGAGAGGTTTGCTGCCATCGCTCAAAGGGTTTTATCGCCGAAAATAACACCAAGCGTCGGGATAGACCACATTCACAGCCCGCTCGTAAGCGTGGCCGAGGAGGCCGTCAAGATCGTAGATGAATTGCGGCGTACGGGAAAAAGCACATTTAGGCATTTAATCAGCGACGCAACCTCAACTCTCGTAGTTGTGGCTCGCTTCTTAGCCGTGCTGGAACTCTACCGCGAGGGTGTGGTTAGGTTTGAACAGGTTATTGCGCTTGGCGAGCTAGCAATTACCTGGACTGGAAGCGCAGAAGGTCAAATTGAAGTGAGCGATGAATTCGATATACCACTTGTTCAATCCGAAGATAATACAAATGGAGAGTCAAATGTCTAATCTTGAACTCAATAGATCGCTTGAGGCCATACTTATGGTGGTCGATGAACCCGTGTCGGAGATAATTTTGGCACAGATCACCGAGACTCCTACAGAAACTGTTGTAGAAACCCTGAATTCACTCGCCAGGGAGTACGAAGCCAGTGGACGAGGGTTTGAATTACGTCAGGTTTCTGGGGGATGGCGCTTTTATAGCCATCCAGACCTGGCTCCGGTAGTCGAAAAATTCGTTCTAGATGGGCAGCAATCCCGTCTAACTCAAGCAGCACTTGAAACCTTGGCCGTGATTGCATATCGTCAGCCGGTCTCTAGAGCCCGAGTCTCAGCTATCCGAGGCGTAAATGTTGAAGCTGTTATGAAGACTCTAGTTACTCGTGGACTAGTTGAAGAGACCGGGATTGAGCACGAAACGGGTGCAATTCTCTACTCCACAACCTCTTTCTTCCTAGAAAAATTAGGGCTAAACCAAGTGTCGGATTTGCCAGCACTGGCGCCATTCCTGCCTGATGTAGACGCTCTAGATGAGGTTCTTTCTAGCCTTACAGATTGATCACCCGTTTGGCTGATTATGAGCAACCAGTAAATTGCCGTAATCTGGGCGCACTTACCTATTCCACGCTGTTGAAGCAGTTGAAACGAGGGTTAAAATGGCACTTGTACGTCTCCAGAAAATATTAGCTGATGCCGGAATTGCCAGTCGTCGCGCAAGTGAAGCGATGATTCTAGAAGGCAGGGTTAGCGTGGACGGTTCGCAGATCTTCGAATTAGGAACGAAATTTGACCCAGAAATCTCTAAAGTTGAGGTTGACGGTGAAGCAATAAAGCAATCGAAGACTAAAACTTATCTAGCGTTTTATAAACCTAGAGGAGTTATTTCCACTATGTCCGACCCTGATGGACGTTCAAATCTGGGGGACTACTTTAAAACGCGAAATGAGAGACTTTTTCACGTTGGTCGATTGGATAAAGATAGCGAGGGGCTAATCCTTCTAACCAACGACGGAGCCTTTACGCACCGAGCTACGCATCCTAGCTATGGAATGATCAAGAAGTACCTTCTGGAGATCGAGGGTCCTTTTTCAAAGGAGAATATTGAGCAACTCCTAAAAGGTGTTCTCCTGGAAGATGGCATGGCCCGGGCACTTGAGGTCAAGGTAATTCGAGAGATCAACCCCAAGCATCGGTGGGTTGAGGTCTCAATCCATGAAGGTCGTTTTCATATAATCCGGCGGATGTTCGAGTTTCTTGAAATCGAAGTTCTTCGCTTAATCAGAACTGATTTCGGTCCGATATCAATGGGGGACACCAAGGAAGGCAGATGGCGCTCCTTGAACTCGGTTGAATTGGAAAACCTATTTAAAGCTTTAAAGTTAAATCTATAAATCCAATTTGCAATTAAACATTTATCAATTTGTCGGTATCATAAGAGCGATTTAATATCGCTAAAACGATTTTACGATGCTGATTTTTTTGTTTAAATATCGATAAATGGTTATTCATGAGGATAAGGTTATGGGCTCATTTCTTATGTCGATATTTGTAAAACAATATTTATCGATAAAACTTCTAATATGCAAAACGTTTTATCTAGAACCGTGTTTTGGGCTCGGCAAGGTAGTCTTGGCCAATGAAATCTGTTCGGGGGTTTAGAGGTGCGACTCAGCTGCTTGCTGACGATGCCACGGAAATGCGCGAGGCCGTAATTGAACTTATGGGCGAACTTATTTCCTCTAACGAGCTAGTTGAAGACGACCTCATTTCCATATTGCTTACCGCCACTCCCGACTTAAAATGTGAATTTCCAGCAGTTGGGATCCGGTCGATGGGTTTTACGGATGTGCCGCTGCTCTGTGCTCAAGAGATCGATATAGACGGAGCTCTGCCAAGAACTGTCAGAATATTGATTCACGCTCAATCCAGCCGCTCGAAACAAGAAGCTACTCACAAATACTTACGTGGAGCTGCCGTTCTTAGACCGGATTTGGGAGCTAAAAACACTTCCGGATCTGAGCGTAAATAATGAGCTTAAGCGGTCCAGTCAAAATCATAGGTTGCGGCCTAATTGGAACTTCAATTGCTCTGCGCTTGAAGGAATTAGGAATCGGTTTGATTTTGGCGGACACGAATGAAATGAATCTTCGTTTGGCCACTGACTTGGTAGGGGAGTCGAGCAAAGAGGGGGGAAATCCAGCCTTAGTAATCATTGCGACTCCACCTGAAACAATTTTTGACATCGCAAAACACGAATTTTCCAACAACCCTGCAGCTCTATTTATAGAAGTTAGTGGTGTGAAGTCTAATCTTTTACTTGAAGTCAATTCTTTTCCGGAGCTCGCAGGCAACTTCGCCTCCGTTCATCCTATGGCGGGAAGAGAAACCTCAGGACCCCAAAGTGCTCGGTCAGATCTCTTTGAATCCCGAGCTTGGATAGTTTCTCCAACAAAGTTATCGAGTGCGAAGGCGCTCAAAGCGGCTCAGGATCTTGGGGGTGCCCTCGGTTCAACAATTTATGAATTGGATTCTGGTACTCACGATTCAGTTGTGGCAGCCATTTCTCATTTGCCCCAAATTTTAAGTTCAGCGCTGGGTGGGAGTCTGAAGGATGAATCAGCCGAGCACCTCAATCTGGCAGGCCAAGGTTTGAGAGACGTCTCGCGTTTAGCTGATTCGGAGCCAGAACTTTGGAGCAGTTTACTCCTCGCAAATTCTAAAGAGATAAGTCCTAAAATCTCTGAAGTAATAAGTCGACTTTCGTCTCTGAATCAGGCCATTTCGTCAGGGGATCGCAATGCAATTATCGATTTCTTTAACGAGGGCAGAGCGGGTCGCGCCAAAATTCCAGGCAAGCATGGATCAGCGAAACGGGATTACACCTTTGTGCCAATTGTTATAGATGACAAGCCCGGTGGTTTGGCTCGTATTTTCAACGAATGCGCCGCGATAGAAGTAAACGTTGAAGATTTATCTATGGAACATAGCCCGGGTCAAGAGGTGGGTTTAATAACTCTTGCACTTTCAGCTTCTGACGCTGAAAAATTACAGAAGCATCTAGTTTCAAAGGGATTCTTAGCGCACAGTCCTCGCAAAAATTAACAACTGTTGCTAAAACAAGTTATTTATAAGAGTTTTTCGGTCGATTTTAAGGCGGTAAGGTTCGCACATGGCCGGAATAGTTGTTGCGATAGACGGTCCTAGTGGTTCGGGAAAATCAAGCACTTCAAAAGCAATCGCAATTCGGGCAAATTGGAATTATTTAGACACCGGTGCTTTATATCGGGCAGCTACGTGGATTGCGTTGAAAGCGGGCGTTACCGAGGGTTGGGAAATAATCGCGGCGATTAAGAAGAGTCCGATTGTATTTTCCGCAGATCCAAAAGATCCAAAAATATTTTGTGGTGAAACTGAAGTTACGGATGAAATACGTGGCGCGCGAATCACTGACAACGTTAGTCAGATAAGCCAAATCGCTGAACTGCGCGCATTCCTAGTAGACATGCAGCAATCAATTATTGCAAAAAGCGAGAATGGCATTGTTGTCGAAGGTCGAGATATCGGCACGGTTGTTGCACCAGACGCTGATCTAAAAGTATTTCTGTATGCGGACTTGCAAGCTAGAACTGTTCGACGCGAAGCCGAAGAGATAAATGCAGATAAACCAGTAGATGTTGGACAATCTTTAAGTTCCCGGGATCTATTAGATTCAACGAGAAAGATTTCGCCGTTGCGTCCAGCTGACGACGCGCTGGAACTTGATTCAACTGAATTAGATTTGAAAGAAGTGGTTGAAGTAATTTGGGAATGGCTGACCCGTAAAAACTTATTGGGGCTGCCTAAAGTTGCAGTTATTGGCAGACCGAATGTTGGAAAATCTACTCTTGTTAATCGAATTATCGGCCGCAGAGAAGCGATTGTGGAAGACACCCCGGGTGTAACACGAGACCGTGTTAAGTACGAAGCTGAATGGAATGGTCGAAGATTCATTCTTATAGATACCGGTGGTTGGGAAGTAGCGCCCGAAGGTATTTCAGAAAAGATAACCGCGGGCTCCGAAGCTGCGATTGCAGAGTCCGACATAGTTTTATTTGTTATCGACGCACAAGTTGGCGCGTTAGACGAAGATGAATCGCTAGTTAATTTGCTTCGCAAATCTAAGAAGAAAGTAATCGTCGCTGCGAATAAAGTTGATGGTCCTACAGAAGAAGCAGATGCACACGCATTATGGAACTTAGGATTCGGCGAACCAAGATTTGTTTCTGCACTGCACGGAAGAGGTAGCGGAGATCTATTGGATTACCTCGTTAAAGAGTTACCCGAGATAGGTTCCGAGAAGGCTGATGATGGATTTCGTAGAATCGCTCTGGTTGGAAGACCAAACGTTGGTAAATCAAGTTTGTTGAATATTCTCGCTGGTGAATCCCGGGTTATCGTTGATGATGCAGCAGGAACTACCCGAGATCCAGTGGATGAACTAATTGAAATTGGTGGATCAACTTGGCGTTTTATCGACACCGCAGGAATTCGCAAACGAGCACGTCAAGATAGTGGAACCGATTATTACGCTTCACTGCGAACTGCTACAGCCCTCGAAAGAGCTGAAGTTGCGGTAGTTGTTCTTGATGCTTCCGTCCCATTAACTGAACAAGACCTGCGAATCGTAAGTATGGTTGAAGAAGCGGGCCGGGGATTAGTAATCGTTATGAATAAATGGGATTTAGTTGATGAAGAGCGACAGTTGCAATTAGATAAAGAGTTAGAGCGAAACCTAGAACGCTTCCCGTGGGCGCAACGGGTGAATGTGTCTGCTAAAACTGGATGGCATCGAGATCGTCTAGCGCCTGCACTTCGAACTGCGATATCAAGTTGGGAAAAGCGGATTCCGACAAGCAAACTTAACTCTTTCTTAGGCGCACTCATCGGGGCTACGCCACCACCTGTAAGAAGTGGAAAGCAACCGAAGATTCGTTTCGCAACCCAAGCCGCTATCTGTCCGCCAAAATTCGTGGTCTTCGCTACAGAATTCGTAGAAACTGCTTATCGTCGCTTCATTGAACGCAGATTACGTGAAGAATTTGGTTTCCCAGGTACGCCAGTAGAAGTTGTCGTCAAGGTAAAAGAGCGGGATTAAGTTGTTTAGCCGTAAGGAAATTCTTACTATCCCAAATGGGATAACCGGAATCAGAGCTCTTGCGATTCCTTTCTTTCTTCTGGCATATATCTCTTGGGACAATGTTCTGTTGGCTCTGGTTATTCTCACAGTTGGAGCAATCTCAGATTATGTAGATGGCAAATTAGCTCGTGCATTAAATCAGGAATCTGCTCTTGGCGCGATGTTGGATCCTGCAATTGATCGTGCATACATAGCCGCTACGGTCATTGCACTAGTTATAAAAGATGTGGTTCCACTTTGGATGTTACTTTTATTAATCGGTCGGGATCTTTGGTTGGCCCTTATCCTCGCAATCAAGCGACGTCGGGGGACAGGGGTATTTGAAGTTAGCTTTCTTGGCAAAACTGCGACCTTTAATCTCCTCTACGCATTTCCTTTTCTATTAGTTGCTGGGGATTCTGGAATTGGCCAGGTCTTCTTCATCGGAGGTTGGGGTTTCGCAATTTGGGGCTTGGGCCTATATTTGGTCACCGCTTTGCAATATACATACGTTGCATTTCAAGAGTTCAGAGAAATTTAAAAGTCAGAAATCATTTCTAGTTCAACAGGAGATTGAATGTCACTTATTCCACAAGAATTGCAATACACAAAGGAACACGAATGGGTGGCCGCAACTGCAGCGGGGAAGGTTTATCGAATTGGAATTACAGACTTTGCGCAAGAAGCTCTTGGTGACATCGTGTACATACAACTTCCAAAAATTGGTCAGGAAGTTGTTGCAGGTAATGTCTGTGGGGAAATCGAATCAACTAAAAGCGTCTCCGAAATTTATTCGCCCTTAACTGGAAAGATCTCCGCAATTAATTCGGCTCTTGATAATGCGCCTGAAGGAATCAACTCAGATCCCTATGGGATTGGTTGGATAGCGGAAATTGAAGTCGCTGGGGAAGTTCATCAACTCTTAAGTTCTGGAGATTACGCAAACCTCACCGCTTGACCCACCCGCGAACTCCGAATAGTGTCAGCCTTTAGTTGAACCTCAAGGTTTGAGGGTTAGGGATGGGGGGATTATGACAAAGCCGCCCGATCGCGACGAAAAAAATTCAAATATTCCTGACCTAACAAGCACTCTCAATATTGCATCGCTGAGATCAGTTCCAGATTTTGTGTCAGAGCAATCGCTAATTGATTCACTCAGTTCTGAAGAATTCAATGTTTTGAAGGACCTGCCAAATGACTGTGGAATGCTCATTTCATTAGCGGGACCAGGAAAAGGTGCGCGCTTTCTTCTAGATATCGACTGCGTAACAGTAGGCAGAGATTCTGCAAGCGAGATATTTCTAGATGACGTTACGGTTTCGCGTAAGCACTGCCAAATTCTGAGAAAAAAGAATGGGACAAACACAACTTTCGAAATAGAAGATTTAAAGAGCTTAAATGGAACATATGTAAATGCAATCTCCAAGGCTAAAACTTCCCTAAACCATGGTGATGAAGTGCAAGTTGGTAAATATCGGTTAACTTTCTTTCGCCCAGTAACCGGGCTGAGAACAAATGAAATCTAATAAGGGGAGAATATGAGCGTTCCAGCGCGTGCTTATTTAAGCATTGGCGAAGTTCTAAGCAAGTTGCGGACTGAATTTTCAGATATAACAATCTCAAAAATTCGCTTCTTAGAATCCGAAGGACTCATAGAACCCCAACGCACGCCGTCTGGATATCGTAAATTTACAAATATCGATCTCGAAAGATTGCGCTATGTACTAGCCGCGCAACGCGATCAATACTTGCCACTTCGAGTAATCAAAGAGAATCTAGATGCCCTGGATAGAGGGCTAACTCCTTCGCTTTCGCCTGGTTCACCAGCGGCGCCAAGATTGGCGACCGTCGACGGGGAATTTGCACCATCGAATTTCGTTCACGATAGCCAACTCCGCCTTTCGAAAGAAGAGCTTCTTGAATCCTCTGGTTTACTAGAGGCACAGCTGACACAGATCGAATCATTTGGATTGATTGAAATTAAAGGTCGCTACTACGACGCAGATGCACTTGCGGTGGCAAGAGCAGTAGCTGAAATGTCATCGTTTGGAATTGAAGCCCGACACCTTCGAAGCTTCAAGACCGCCGCAGATCGCGAAGTGGGACTTGTTGAACAAGTGATAACTCCGTTATTGCGTCAAAAAGGTACAGAAGCCCAAGCAAGGGCGGAAGAAGTCCAACGTGAATTAGCTTCGCTATCAATCAGACTTCACGCCGCACTGGTTGCATCTGGTTTACACCGCAGCAAGTCTTAGTTACTAGTATTAAAAAGTGGAATCGTTGCATCTAGTTGATGTTGTTGGGGTTCGGGTTGAGATGCCTTCGAACCAACCAATAGTTTTGTTAAAGGAAGTTAGCGGCATCAGGTATTTGCCGATTTGGGTAGGGGCCACTGAGGCGACTGCAATTGCCTTCGCTCAGCAAGGTCTAACACCACCAAGACCGCTTACTCATGATTTGATGAAGTCAATCATTTCCGACTTGGGCGCAAAAGTGGAAGCAGTGAATTTAACGCACCTCAAAGATGGTGTTTTTTACGCCGATATTGTTTTAACTGGTGGGAATCAGGTTTCCGCAAGACCTAGCGACGCAATCGCTTTGGCACTTAGGAGTGGCGCTTCGATATATGCAACTGAAGAGCTTTTTGTGGCGGCGGGAATAGAGATTCCCGACCAAGCTGACGATCAGGTTGAAGCCTTCCGGGAGTTCTTAGACCAGATAAACCCAGAGGACTTCCTGGGGTAAAGGCTTCATTGACTAAACCTAAAGGGAAACTTTAGGGTTTTGCGTGTCGGTCGTTGCCCAAAGGCACCTTCAGAACTAATCTTCTCTTAAATCCGATAAGGATCTTCCCCCATAGAAGTGAGTTTCAAATGTCACAAGTGACTGATCCTTCGGCACCTGAAATAGGTTACCGCGGAGCAACTGCCTGCACGGCAGCCGGAATTACTTATCGTCAATTGGATTACTGGGCAAGAACTGGCCTTGTTGAACCGAGTGTTCAGGGTGCGAGTGGATCTGGTTCACAGCGTTTATACGGGTTTCGCGACATATTGGTATTGAAGATTGTTAAACGTTTACTTGATACTGGAGTCTCTCTACAAAACATTCGCTCTGCGGTCGAACACTTACGTTCCCGTGGCGTTCAAGATTTAGAGCGTATGACTTTAATGAGCGACGGGGCGACAATTTATGAATGTGCCAGTGCTGATGAGATTGTTGATCTACTACAAGGTGGCCAAGGCGTCTTCGGGATTGCAATCGGTAAAGTTTGGAGCGAGGTTGAAGGTTCGCTAGCGACACTTCAAGGAGAGAATGTTTCAACTGGAGAAAGTGTTGTGGGTGGTTCTACAATTGCCGCAGCTAGTGACGAACTTTCTGATCGTAGAAAACGTAAATTAGCTTAATTTATCCTTCCCCAAGGATTAGGAGTTAATACTCCATAACTTTAGGGGAGTGCTTTGATGAGTTCGGTTCGTTTAGATTTCGCTGACAGGCACATTGGGCCGGATCAAGCGCAGATCAACTTCATGTTGCAAGAATTAAATGAAAAAAAGCTCACCGACTTTATTGCCAAAGTCGTTCCTGCAAACATTGCACTAACAGAAAACATTTCTAAGAGTCTTCCTGAAGCGGTTTCGGAAGTTGCGGCAATAGCAGAATTGCGTGAGCTTGCCTCTGAGAACAAAGTGGTCAAATCTTTAATAGGTTTGGGTTATTACGGAACAATCACACCGCCAGTCATCCTGCGCAATGTTTTAGAGAATCCATCTTGGTATACGGCTTATACGCCTTACCAACCTGAAATAAGTCAAGGCCGATTGGAAGCAATCTTTTCTTTTCAAACGGTCATTACAGATCTAACTGGGTTACACGTTGCAAATGCATCGATGTTGGATGAAGCTACTGCTGCAGCGGAATCTATGACGCTTGCTCGAAGAGTATGGCAAGGCGCTGACGAAGCTGTATTTCTAGTTGATAAAGGTTTGCACCCACAGATTCGAGCGGTAATTGCAACAAGAGCAACGCCACTAAATATTGAAGTTATAGAAATCAATCCAACGCTAAAAGATCTTGAAACAATTAAATTGCCGGTCTTTGGCGCTGTTTTTGCGCAGATTTCCAGCGATGGCGAGATTGTGGATTTGGCTGAATTGATTGCAGAAATTCACGCGAAGTCTGCGTTAGCGGTTGTTGCTGCAGATCTAATGGCACTAACTCTTTACAGAACGCCACAAGAAGTTGGAGCGGACATCGCAATTGGTTCAGCACAGCGGTTCGGTGTCCCAATGGGATTTGGGGGACCGCATGCCGGTTTCATGGCAGTTCGAAATGGTCTCGAGCGTTCATTACCGGGAAGACTTGTTGGTCAAAGTTTAGATTCGCATCAAAATCCAGCACTTCGTCTAGCGTTACAAACGAGAGAGCAACACATTCGTCGCGATAAGGCAACGTCTAATATTTGCACAGCGCAAGTATTACTTGCAGTCATGTCAGCGTTTTATGCAATGTGGCACGGACCTAAGGGCTTGCAAGAGATTGCCAAAAAGATTCGGGCAAGTGCGCATTCAGTTCGTGATTCACTTCTTGCATCTGGTTTTTCAGTTTCTGAAGGTGAGATATTTGATACGTTCCTGATTAGTGAAATTAATGCAGAAGCCGTGGCGCAATTATTTCTCAAATCAGGTTATAACGTTCGTATAAAAAGTCAATCAGTAATTGGTTTGACCTTTGATGAAACTTTCACAGCACAAGATTTAGATGCGATCGCTTCAATTCTTAAGGTTTCATTGAAAAAGGATGCGATTGCCCAAGTGGCAAAGAGCTTTGCGCGAAGTAGTGGATTCCTTGAGCACCCAGTTTTTAATTCATACCATTCTGAAACTGCAATGTTGAGATATTTACGCAATCTTGCAGATCGGGATTTAGCATTGGACCGAACCATGATTCCTCTTGGTTCTTGCACAATGAAGCTCAATGCGACCACAGAAATGATCCCTGTTACGTGGCCTGAATTCTCAAACCTTCATCCATTTGCACCGAAAGAACAGAGTGTTGGAATTCGTAAGCTAATCGACCAACTTTCGAATTGGTTGATTGAGATAACTGGATATGACGCAGTTTCGCTTCAGCCCAATGCTGGGTCACAAGGGGAGTTCGCGGGGTTGTTGGCGATCCGCAATTATCTGGATGCCAAAGGCGAACAACATCGAAAGATTTGTTTAATCCCTTCAAGTGCGCACGGCACTAATGCGGCAAGTGCGGTCATGGCAGGAATGTCAGTTGTCGTAATAGCGTGTGATGAACAAGGAAACGTTAGTGTCGATGACATAAAGGCGAAGATTGCAGAGTATGAAGGTCAACTAGCGGCACTGATGGTTACATATCCATCAACACATGGAGTTTTCGAATCAGCGATTAGTGAGATCTGTGGATTAGTTCATGACGCTGGGGGACAGGTTTATGTTGATGGTGCGAATTTAAATGCGCTGGTGGGTCTGGCTAAACCTGGCAAATTCGGGGCAGATGTTTCACATTTAAATTTACATAAAACTTTTTGTATTCCACATGGCGGAGGTGGTCCGGGTGTTGGTCCAGTAATTTGCAAGTCGCATCTGGCCGCATATCTTCCTAATCATCCACTAGACGATTCATGTGGACCAGTAACGGGCCCAGGACCAGTTAGTTCCGCTCCTTTCGGCTCGGCAAGCATCCTGCCAATTTCTTGGAGTTATATTCGAATGATGGGGGGAGATGGCCTAACAAAAGCAACTCAAGTCGCTATCTTGTCTGCTAATTACTTGGCAGCGAAGTTAGACCCACATTTCCCGGTTCTCTATCGCGGAGCCAACGGCTATATCGCACACGAATGCATCATCGACTTGAGAACTATTACTAAAAATACAGGCGTTACAGTTGATGATGTTGCAAAACGATTAATGGATCATGGATTCCATGCCCCAACCGTTAGTTTTCCAGTAGCAGGAACGTTGATGATTGAGCCAACTGAATCTGAAGACTTAAGGGAACTGGAACGATTTATTAGCGCTATGGTCTCAATCAGAGCGGAAATAGCCGATATTGAAGCCGGTGAATTAACTATCGAAGATTCACCTCTGAGATTTGCGCCGCATACAAGTGCTGATTTGTTACGTTCTGTATGGGCTCGTAAATATTCTCGTGAGGTTGCGGCATTTCCATCTGGTTTAAATACTGAAATGGGCGCGATTGGTAAATACTGGCCGACAGTAGGGCGAATAGATGGCGTTTACGGGGATAGGAACTTAGTTTGTTCGTGTTTGCCGATATCGGAGCTTGCGATTAATAAGAACAGGTTCTTTTATTCTGACATAATGTAGATTATCGGCGATATATACCCGAAGCCAGACGCTTGATTCCTGTCCTTGTTACGAATATCAGGGCCTCAAAGGCTATTGCAGCGCTCATTTTGGACTTCCCTGCGCTTCGTTCTACAAAAGTAATTGGTACTTCACCTACCGAAAATCCGTTCACATAGGCTTGCAATGCAATTTCAATCTGGAATCCATAACCCTTATTTGTAATCGAATCTAAATCCAATGACTCTATGAAGTTGCGGCTAAGAACGCGATAGCCACTAGTGAGATCCTTAATTGGAAGCCTTAAAAGAGTTGCTGCATAAATTGTTCCGAATTTTGAAAGTATTCTGCGAAATGTCGACCAATTCTCAATTCTGCCTCCAGTCATCCAGCGTGTTCCTATAACTAGATCATGCTTGGATGATTCTGCTAATAATTCAACCAATTGTGCCGGTAAATGGCTGCCATCAGAATCCATTTCAACAAAATAATCGAAGTCGCGTTGCAATCCCCAATTAAATCCAGCTAAATATGCAGGACCAAGGCCCAACTTTTTCGGATTAATTAATTGTGAAAAATTCGCCAAATTCATATCCAAAGCGATTTTTGCAGTTCCATCCGGAGAAGAATCATCGATTTGCAAGATTGAAATGGAATAATTTGTCTCTAGATCTTTACGGAGTTTATCAATCGTCGATAAATGCTGTTGAATACTTAGCGCTTCATTAAATGTAGGAAGAATTATTAAAACTTGAGTCGACATATTTGTTACCAATTCAAAGCTGAAATTAAGCGATCTATGCTGGCACCTAAGCCGTAATCTTTTTGGTACTGATAAATTCCATCTAGATTAACAGGACGTTTTGGCATGCGAAGATCCAATTTAGGCAATGGAACATCTAACGCACAATGAACCAATTTCGGAGCAATTTTTGCGTATTCAGCAGATTCCAAAAGTTTCTTTCGGGCATTTGGTGTCAAACGTTCGTCATCTTTCTCTGCTGCTTTCATTACTTCTGGCAAACTTGTGAATTGCTTGGCAATAATTGCGGCACCTTTCTCACCAATACCTCTAATTCCAGGCAAACCATCGGACGCATCTCCTCTGATCATGGCGAAGAGTGCATACCTCTCCCCCGGGATGTCATATTTATTTGCGATCCATTTGATATCAACATGGTCGTGATTGGTAATACCTTTAGCGAGATAGACAACCGCAATTTTACGTTTGTCATCAACAAGTTGAAATAAGTCTCGATCTCCTGTGACTATTTTCGTTGGACCTGGTTCCGTAACCGCATATGAAGCCATAACGTCATCCGCCTCGTAATCATCGACGCCCACAAGTGGAATCCCAAACGCCTCTAATAAATCCAGCAAAATTGGAATCTGAGGGCCCAAGGTGTCCGGCTCTTCTTCTTCTTCGCCTTCGACATCTAATCGATTCGCTTTATATTCCGGAAAGAGATCAACACGCCAACTTGGTCGCCAATCCCCTTCGATGCATGCCACCAACCGATTCGGTTTATAGATGCTGATTAATTTGGATGTCATATCGAGATAACCACGAATCGCGTTGACGGGTTCACCGCTTGGCGAAAGCAATGTATCTGGCATTCCGAAATATGCGCGATACCAGAGCGACGCGCTATCTAAAAGCATCAGCGTCATACGACAGCTCCAGCATATGCAATTACGCCACGATCAATACGAGCTAATGCTTCTGAAGTGATTGGAGAGAGATGAGGGGATGCGATGGCAATCTGTCTTAGTAAATCTATGATCTGTTTCATAGATCGAACAAAATCGCCCACAGTTAAATCTGTACCGCGAAGAATCGAGCTTAACGAATGACCACTCGCCCAACGGTATGAAGCCCAACAAAAACCTGCATCTGGTTCACGTATTGGTTCTAGTCCTAATTCAGTCTCAAGATCATTTATTTCTATCCAAGTTTTAATCAAATCAGAGAGCACATCTTCGACTGCGCCTCTCGGCAGTTTTGGGGGGCTCTCTTTGCGGCTCTCGTGCACGAAAACTGAAACAATCGAGACGAGTTCGGAAGGAGTTAATTGGCCGAAAGATTCTCGTCTTATCATCTCAGCGATTAACAGATCAGTTTCACCATATATTTTCGAAAGCAATTTTCCACTTGGCGTGATTGCATCATTCGTCAGATAACCGAATTTCTCCAGCATAATTTTGATCAAATCAAAGCGTCTAGCGATAACGTGAGTTCTGTTGGCGACCCGGGTATTTAACCCAGCGCTCTCTCGACGCAATCTATCTGCTCGTTCTGCAATTCTGGCATGTGTTTCGCGATCATTGCATCCGTGGCAAGGATGATTGCGAAGCGCCTTACGCGCATCAAGGATCTTTTCTTCTTCAAATTCTCTCGCTTTGCGCTTCTTGGTTCCAATGCCGCGTTCCAACTCCTTAATTTCGAATCGAATTTGTGCGTACTCAACAAAATCTCCCAAGTGGCAATCAATTTCTAACTCCAATTCAGCAATTGCGTCCTTATTCTTCTTTATCTGTCGAGCGAGACCGACAACAGCCTTATCTGCTTGAAACTGAGCGAACGAAGATTCCAATGAAGTCCGTGCGCGATCGGCTCCAAACTGCGAAATGAGATTTATGGTCATGTTGTAAGTTGGTTTAAACGAGCTTTTCAATGGATAAGTTCGAGTTGATGCTAAGCCAGCAGCAGATGCGCTATCAATATCTTTATTCCAAAGGATTACCGCGTTGCCTTCAATATCGATTCCTCTTCGACCAGCTCGTCCAGTTAGCTGCGTATATTCCCCCGGTGTCACCGACACATGCGATTCACCGTTCCACTTAGTTAACTTTTCAAGTACGACGGTCTTCGCTGGCATATTGATTCCAAGAGCAAGAGTTTCAGTTGCGAAAACCGCCTTAATCAAACCGCGTTGAAATAGTTCTTCTACGCACTCTTTGAATGCCGGCAATAATCCAGCATGGTGAGAGGCAACTCCTCGTTCCAGCGAATCTACCCACTCGTGAAACCCGAGCACCACTAAATCATCTTCGGGCAAAGTTCTTGTCTTGTCAGCGATTACTTGTCGTATTTCGGATCTTTCTTCTGCATTGGTAAGTCGTAGTCCCGCCGCAAGACATTGCCGAACTGCGCTATCACACTGTGCTCTGGAGAAGATAAACGTAATAGCTGGGAGCAAACCTTCGCGATCTAATTTTTCTATAACTTCTGCCCTACCAAGAGCTTTAATTGTGGGCGTGATTTGCGAGTTATCACGCCAATTCTTTTTGCCACCACCACCGGAATATTTGGAACGGACACTTCTAAGAGATTCTTTCTCTAAGCGCAATATCTCTGGGTTGACTTTTGTGTTGGCTGTAAACAGATCCAATAAGCGATTGCCAAATAACACGTGTTGATAGAGCGGTACTGGGCGAACTTCACTAACAATAACTTTCATTTCCCCGCGAACAGTTTGTAACCAATCGCCAAACTCTTCTGCGTTAGAAACTGTTGCCGACAGCGCAGCTACTTGAATACTTTCGGGCAGATGAATCAAAATTTCTTCCCAAACCGCACCGCGGAACCTATCGGCTAGGTAATGAACTTCATCCATAACAACGTAGCGAAGATCTGTAAGAGTTTTAGAGGCAGAATAGATCATATTTCTTAAGACTTCTGTTGTCATAATTACTATTGGTGCTTCAGAATTAATGCTTGTGTCGCCAGTTAGAAGTCCTACATTTGACTCACCAAACATGGCTGATAAATCCTGAAACTTCTGATTTGAAAGCGCTTTGATCGGGGTTGTATAAAAACATTTCTTGCCAGTTTTAATAGCGAGATAAGCCGCAAACTCTCCAACGATTGTTTTACCGGCTCCAGTAGGTGCAGCAACCAGAACCGATTTTCCACTTTCTAAAGCTTGGCAACCTTGGATTTGAAAGTTGTCCATGCTAAATGGATAACGTTCGACAAATGTATTCGTTTCACTAAATTGTCCCCTGGTTTTCGCCAGTGCAAAACGTTCGGCTGGAGTTGTCATACTATTGAGATTTGCGCATACAAGTTAGGCATTCTTATCGGAACGTCTTCGTCGCGACTTATCAACCAATAGTGCGATTCCACCGGCCATTAGATAAAGAATTACGAGCGGAACTGCTAAGAAAAACAAGGTAATCGGATCACCGGTCGGTGTGGCGATAGCTGAAAATAATGTGATGCCGAAGATTGCGTATCGCCACGGTGAAAGAATTGCTTTTCCGCTAAGTATGTGAGCGAGGTTTAACGACACTAGAAAAACTGGGAGTTCGAAGGCGATTCCAAAGACAAAGATTAACTGCGTAACGAATGTTAGGTAATCATCAAATCTAACCAAGTTTGCTAGAGATGATGGTGTAAAACTTAAAAGTACATCTATAGCGATAGGAAGCACTAGGTATCCCGCATAAACGCCAACAGCGAAGAAGGGAACAGCAAAAAGGACGAACAAAATAGAATTTCTACGCTCTTTCTTATGCAATCCCGGCGAAATAAAAGCCCACAATTGATAAAGCCAAAGAGGTGATGCCAGCAAAATACCGAGCATTATCGATATCTTAATTTTTAAATCTATCGGACCGAGAACACCGTTGATGTAAAGAACGCCACAGTCGTTCTCCCCCGCATCCACTGCGCTCTGTAAATCGCAGATAGGCGCAGTAAGTCTGCTAATGATTTTTTCGTAGAAGACCCAGCCGACTCCACTTGCTAAGGTGATTCCAATCGCCGATTTAAAAAGCCTAGAACGTAGTTCGTTTAGGTGGGCAAGCAAAGACATTGCCTTCGCTGATTGATCCTTCACAGAACTTTAAGAATCAGACTTTGTGGTGTCGCCCTTATTCTCGCCATCTTTCATCTCAGTCTTAAAAATCTTCAGTGACTTGGCGATTGATTTGGCTGATTCTGGGAGCTTCTTCGCCCCAAAAAGAAGAACGAAAACAACCACAACGATAATCAAATGCCATCCTTGAAGTCCGCGTAGCATTTTCTCCCCCGCTTCAAATAGTTAGTAAATAATGCAATTTCCTAATTCCCGATTCTAGTTCTTTTTTCCAAAAAATGAGCGACCTGCCACTAGCTTCAGTAGGACTCCTTAATTGCGCGTGCTCGAGAGACAACTTCTAAGGCTAATTCCTTGGGTTTGCTCACCTCTATCTGACCACCAAATCCGAGAATGGTTCTGACTAGCCACTCTCGGTCGATTGGGTTGAGTTCAATCCGCAGCTGTTCACCTTCTTGTATGTGTCCAATGATTGCGCGATTATCCTCAATGAAATTCCGTGCGGACTTTGAAACCAGAAGTTCAATCGGTAAGGAGTCCACAGCTTGGACGCTCGACTCTCTAGTTTCGTTGACGACAGATCCTTCAATAATTTCGTAGCTCAAAATCCGGTCTAACCTAAATGTGCGATCTCCCTTAGAACTTTGGCACCAGGCATTTAAGTAAGTAGAACCGTTTGCTACATAAATCTCTATCGGTAAAATATCGCGAACTGAAGTTTTATCTTTTGTACCACTTGCATAATTAATTCTTAGCAAAGTTGACTTTGCAATTGCTCGCTCAATTGCTTCCACCATTTCAGTATTTTCCATATTCTGAACGACAACAAAAGGATTTTCGAACCGCATATTTTCTTGCAGTTTGATCTTTAGCGCCTCGATTTCCTTTGCAACATCATCCGTTCTTAGCGATTTCAACAAATCAAGTGAAACTAGAAGCGAAGTCATCTCGATCTTGTTCATACTTCTCGGCTTTTTGAAACTTTGTGGGTCGGACACGGTTACGTAACCATCTTCGTAGAACATGTCTATCAATTCCAAAGGAGTGTATCCAGGTAGGCCACACATGTGTATGAGTACGAGGTCATCATTTATCTGCTTTTCAGATACCCCAAAAGCTTCTGCCAATTCTGGTATTGAGATTCCTTGGTGCTCCAATAAATATGGAACCAAATCAAGAGCACGAGCCGTTCTGTCAAGCGCTGATTCGCTCATTTCAGCACTCCATTCAGAAGATCCAATAAAGCGCTCTTTAATTCTGCTGGTTCAACAATCTGAACATTTACGCCATGCCAAATCAATTCGCGTAAAAACGTGACCTCATTCTCATATGCGATTTCGTAAGTACCAAAATCATTCTCCTCAGAAATTAACTGTCCGCGATTGCGCAACAAGATTCCTGCTTCTTTTCGAATTCTTATCGTTGCACTTTTCACTATTTCCACATTAACCTTAGGGAGATGATCTGCAACGTTAAAATCAAGTGGAATTTCAAATTCATTTTTCTTCTTAGACAGGGTTAATTCGCCTAGAAAACGAGACAATTTAAAGAGTCTGACTGCGGCTCTATCTAAATCCATGCCAATTAGATACCAATAGCCATTCCAGAAAACGATTCGATAAGGTTCTAGATGCCGCTCTTTTAAGGAGGTTGAATCGTAATCAAATGAAACGCGAGATTTCTGACCAATAGCCTTAGTCAATTGCTCTAAAACAAAAGTTGGATTCTCAAAACGATACTTCATCCGAAACTCAAAATCTAAGGTTGCAGGTATTCCGAGTGACTGAAGTTTGCGAATTCCCGATTGGGCATTTGGTGCCAGAACTGAATCGTTCCAAAAATTTGCTGCTATGGAAATCAGCGCCAATTCACGCCCTGTTAGATTGGGAACGTTTAGCTCATAAGATTTCTGTGGAATTTTATATCCTGGTTCATCTTCGAAAAATGGATCCAAATCCCCCACTTCAATTTCAATACCCAAGGAACGCAGATCATCCTTATCCCGTTCAAACATCCGCTCTTTAGCCTCTTGGGTTCCTTCATAGCCGAAAACATTTGCCAAGATTTCAGACTTCTTGAGATACCTCTTAGTCGCGAGCAAGGCCAAAGTGAGATTGATTAGCCGCTCTGTTTTTCGATCTGACACACGAAAACCCTAGTGGTTTGGTAACCTTCGCGCATTGCTGACACAGGCATCAAAATTGCAATAGAGCATCAAACTAGAATCTGGAGAAACATGGACCGCTTAAAATTAGACATAGGTAGCTTCAAAAAAGGGTTTCTAGTCCTGGGAGTCTTATCGCTGAGCGCATCATTAACTGCTTGCTCACTAGATGGTGGATCGCCTAAATCAGAATCTTCAGATAATTCAAGTAACCCTAGTAATGAGGAGCAAGACATGGCAAACACAGGTCGCGAATACATTTCAGTTTCAGCAAATGCCGGGATGGAACCTACTGTCGGTAAACCTGAAGGTGATGCACCAACAACACTTGTCTCTCGAGACATAATTGTCGGCACCGGTGAAGTTGCTCTTGTTTCTTCGACGCTAACCGCTCATTACCAATTAATTTCCTGGAGCACTGGTGAAGTTCTGCAATCTTCTTGGAAATCTCAATCTTTTGATTTCACACTAGGCGGAGTAATTCCTGGTTGGCAGCAAGGTATCCCAGGAATGAAAGTTGGCGGAAGGCGCCTCCTAGTTATTCCACCTGAACTTGCATATGGCGCTACTGGTAGTGGACCAATTGGACCCAATGAGACCTTGGCTTTCGTTGTAGATCTAATTGGCGTTCAGTAGTTACTTAACTTTCAATTTCATTAGTTCCGTAAGCACCCTTAGATGGGCGGCGGCGTCTTGCTGGCGCTATGGTATTCGGCGCTAACCTTCTTGCCATGATTAAGAATGCAGTATGCGCAATCATTCTATGTTGTGGTCGAACCGCAAGTCCCTCATGATGCCAACCGCGAACAATCGTTTCACTGCTTTCGGGTTCCGTAAAACATGCAGACGCCTTTATTGCTTCCGCAGTCTGTGAAAGTTGAGTTGTTGTTGCAACGTAAGCAATGAATACTCCCCCAGGAACCAGAACTTTGCTTGCCATATCGATACATTCCCATGGCGCCAACATATCTAGAACCACTCGATCGTATTGTTTTACATGCTCGAAATCTTGAACCGCGCCCAATTCCAAATTCCAATTGGAAGGGTTTTCGCCAAAATATTGATTTACATTTTTAGTTGCAATCGTTGCAAATTCTTCTCGTTTTTCGAATGAATCAACTGTTCCACTACTTCCAACTGCTCGAAGCAACGAGATAGACAGGGCTCCGGAACCAACTCCAGCTTCTAAAACGCTCACACCTGGAGCTATATCTGCTAATCCAAGGATCATTGCGGCATCTTTCGGGTAAACAATTGTTGCACCACGTGGCATTGCGAGAACGTAATCCGCTAACAAAGGCTTAAAGGCTAAGAATTTCAGACCACCAGTCGTTTCTACAACGCTTCCTTCAGGAAGTCCGACTACTTCATTGTGCACAAGCCATCCGTTATGTGTGTGCCACTCTTGATTTAATTGCAAGGTTATAGTGTGCATCTTTCCCTTGGCATCGGTTAATTGCACCCGATCCCCTACTTTAAACTCTGACATTTTCGCTACAACTCTCGGCTAATTCGCATTGAAATACTTGGCTTCTGGATGATGAACAATAATCGCAGATGTGGATTGCTCCGGATGTAACTGGAACTCTTCGCTTAATTCCACTCCAATGCGTTCAGGTTCCAGCAATTCGCAAAGTTGACGTTGTTGTTCCAAATCTGGACATGCTGGATATCCAAAAGAGTACCGAGATCCTCTATAGCCCTGATCCAAAATAGCGGCGATATCGGTCGCATCTTCTTTGGCGAAACCCAATTCTTCACGGATCCGGCTATGCCAATGCTCGGCTAGGGCTTCGGTTAGTTGAACTGAGAGGCCATGAAGTTCTAAATATTCACGATACTCGTTGGCCGCAAATAGTTTTGCGGTTGCATCACTAACGCTCTGACCCATTGTTACAACATGGAAAGCGACAGTATCGATTTCACCACTCTCTTTACTTCGGAAAAAATCACTTAAACACAATCTACGATCGCGGGTTTGCCGTGGGAAAGTAAAGCGAGTTCGTTCGCTGCCTTTGTTCGGTCCTTCATGATGAAGGATTACTAAATCGTTGCCTTCGCTATAACAAGGAAAATATCCATAAACAACTGCTGCATTCAACCAGCCATTTGATTGCACATCATTCAGTAATGACCGCAATCTTGGGCGACCTTCATTCTCAACCATCTCTTCATACTCGCCACGTTTGCCTTGCAATCCCCATTGTCCAACGAATAGTGCACGTTCATCAAGAGCGCCGAGATATGACGCAAGCGGAATACCCTTCACAATTCGCGAACCATAAAAAGGTGGCTGCGGAAGTTGGTTAGAAGTTTCAACATCACTGCGCTTGGTATCTAAATTCGGTTCCCGATTCGCGCGGGTATTTGGAGTTTTGCGCTCCCTAAGTGGTGGCAATGTAACTGAAGTATCGCCACGTCTAATTGCCATCATTGAATCCATAAGACTCAAGCCTTCAAAAGCGTCCTTTGCATATCGAACAGTTCCATCAAAAGCTCCTGCCAGATCCTGCTCTACGAAACTTCGAGTTAGCGCAGCACCGCCAAGAATAATTGGCCACTTCTCGGCAAGTCCGCGACTGGATAGTTCTTCTAAATTCTCTTTCATAATTACGGTTGATTTAACTAGAAGGCCTGACATACCGATGACATCAACTTCGGACTCGGTCGCCGCATCAATTATCTGATTCACGGTCTGTTTGATTCCGATATTTACAGTTGTGTATCCATTATTTGAAAGAATAATGTCAACTAAATTTTTACCAATATCATGGACGTCGCCTTTTACGGTTGCAAGAAGTATTTTCCCCTTACCGGCATCATCACTCTTCTCCATATGTGGTTCCAAAAGGGCAACGGCTGTCTTCATAACTTCCGCAGACTGCAGCACGAAAGGCAATTGCATCTGACCACTACCGAATAGTTCACCAACAGTTTTCATACCCGTCAATAAATGCTCATTGATGATTGCGAGTGGTTTCATCCCAGTTGCCATCGCTTCTTGCAGATCGGCTTCTAGTCCAACTTTTTCCCCATCAATTATTCTGCGCTCTAACCTTTCGATCAATGGCAGTGCAGCGAGCTCGGCAGCGCGCGTTACCTTTGTGGACTTACTTTCCACACCATCGAAAAGTTCAAGAAAAATTGATAATGGATCATAAATCGTGTTGCCATCAGCGTCGTAAGTTCTACGGTCATAAATCAAATCCATCGCAACTTCCATCGCCTTTGGTTCGATGCGAGAAATAGGGGTAATTTTGGAGGGATGGACAATTGCAGAATCGAGTCCGACTTTCACTGCCTCGAATAGAAAGACTGAGTTCAAAACGATTCGTGCCGCCGGATTCAAACCGAACGAAACATTTGATACGCCCAAAGTTGTTTGAACCTCTGGGTACTTGGCCTTTAATTCGGCAATCGCATTTAGTGTTTCAATTCCATCGCGCCTGGTTTCTTCCTGTCCAGTAGCGATAGGAAATGTTAAGCAGTCGATCAAAATATCACTTGTAAGCATTCCCCAGTTGTTTTTGAGATCTTCGATTAATCGAGATGCAACCTTCACTTTCCACTCTTGAGTACGTGCTTGGCCAGTTTCATCAATTGTTAACGCAACTACTGCTGCCCCATGCTCTTTTACAAGCGGCATAATTTTCGCAAATCTAGATGTTGGTCCATCACCATCTTCGTAATTGACGGAGTTAATAACAGATCTACCGCCAAGATGTTCAAGTCCTGCTTTCAGAACTGCAGGTTCGGTGGAATCTAGAACTATCGGTAGCGTTGAACTAGTTGCAAGCCTGGACGCTAATTCGCGCATATCTGCTACGCCGTCTCGACCGACGTAATCAACAGAGAGATCCAGCATGTGTGCACCATCGCGAATTTGGTCTCGCGCGATTTCAATACAACTCTGCCAATCTTCAATTAGAAGTGCATCTCTAAATGCTCTTGAGCCATTTGCATTCGCACGTTCACCTATCGCCATGTAGGCCAAATCTTGGCGGAACGGAACGAACTGATAGAGCGAAGACGCTCCAATTTCTCTAGCAACGTTGCGAGAAACTATTTTATGTCCATCGAGTTTTGCTACGACAGCTTTCATGTGTGCAGGTGTCGTGCCGCAGCAACCTCCGACTAGCGTCAATCCATATGAATTTACGAAATCATTCAAGTACTCGGCTAATTCATCGGGTCCTAGTGGATACGAAGCCCCATTTGGTCCAAGTTGCGGAAGTCCCGCATTTGGCATTACCGAAATTGCAACTGAACTATTCTTAGCTAAAACACGCAAGTGTTCACTCATTTCTGCCGGCCCAGTCGCGCAGTTCAAGCCAATTAGATCTATTTGCAATGGTTCCAGCGCGTTTAGCGCTGCTCCTATTTCCGAACCTAAAAGCATTGTTCCGGTTGCTTCGACCGTCACTTGAACAATCAAAACAATATCGCGATCAGCTTTATCAATTGCTTCACGTGCGCCATTTACAGCTGCCTTCGCTTGGAGAAGATCTTGCGTAGTTTCAATTAATAGCGCATCTACGCCGCTATCTACTAAGCCTTTTGAGGCAGTGAAGTAAGCTTCCTTTAATTTCACATATTCAACATGTCCTAGAGTTGGCAATTTTGTTCCTGGTCCCAACGAACCTAAAACCCAACGAGGCTTGCTCTCTGTTGAAAATTCATTCGCGACTTCTTTTGCAAGTTTCCCACCTGCGTATGCCAATTCATAAATGCGATCTTCAATATCGTATTCGGCGAGATTCGCCCAGTTTGCGCCGAAAGTATTTGTTTCGATTGCATCAACGCCAACTTCAAAATACTTGCGGTGGACTGACTTCACCAATTCTGGCTTTGAAACATTAAGGATTTCATTACATCCCTCGAGACCCTGAAAATCCTCTAAAGTTGGATTTGCATCCTGCAACATCGTTCCCATTGCGCCATCGGCGATGATTACACGTTCCTGCATAGCCTTGCGCAGGGAGGAAGAAGTTTTCATTTAGGAGAAGGTTACCTTAAAGCGCTAAGCCCAGAGCTGCATCAATAAACCTTGATAACTCACCGACCGAGCCACCTATCGCCCCATTTTCAGTATCAAGTGCCCACTGATCCAATACCTCAAGTGCGGATGATGAATCCAAATTGTTTGCAATATGTTCTGCAACAGAATCTATGACCTTATCGGTCGGTGCAACTTCGATTCTTGCCAGCGCCGACCGCAACTTTACAACTCGTTCTTGCGACTTAAGCAAAGTTTCAAGGTGCCACATTCTATCTTCCGCATAACCTTGACTCAGGAGCGCATGTCTAATAACCATCGGGTCATATCCCGACTTCAACAATTCGGAAATCAAAACTAAGTTGCCTTTGCTCTTACTCATCTTCTCGCCATCAAGTCCCACCATGCCCGCATGCAAATAACCTCTAGCGAAATCGAAGCCACATAGCGCTTTCGCGATAGCGGCACTCATAAAGTGATGAGGAAAAATTAAATCAGAACCGCCACCCTGTAAATCAATTCCGTGAGTCAATCGACTTTTTGAATTCAAATAATCTTTTCCGATTAGATTTTCTAGTGCAATGACCGAGCATTCGATGTGCCAACCTGGTCTGCCGAACCCCATTTTTGAATCCCAACCCGGCTCACCGTCCTTATTGCCGACCCAAAGAATTGGGTCTAAAGCATTTTCTTTTCCAGGTAGTTTTGGATCGCCGCCTCGTTCGGCGAAAATTTTCAGCGCTTCATCTATGGAGATGCTTAACTCATCTAGAAACGGTTCGATGCGGAAGTAAATATTTCCGGCTAGCTCATAAGTAAATCTCTTATCTACTAAATTTTCGATAGCAAAGATAATTGAATCCATGGCTTCAGTTACAGCGACGTAGTTCGCAGGAGGCAATATTCGAAGTGCTGTCATATCACTGGTGAAAAGTGCAACCTGAGATTCGCCAAGTTGTGCCCAAGATTGATTATCGCGCTTTGCGCGTTCGAAGAGGGGGTCATCGACATCGGTGATGTTCTCAACAAAATTAACCGATGTGCCAGTTAACTCGAGATAACGATTTATCAAGTCGAAAGTTAGATATGTAGCCGCATGTCCCAGGTGGGTAGCGTCGTACGGGGTAATTCCACAAACGTACAATTTGAACTGGTCAGAATGAACTTCAAGATCAGCGTTCCCTGACGTGTAGGCCAACTTAAGTTTCGGCAACGGTCGTTGCGTTCTAGGAACTTCTAACTCCGGCCAAATATTCACTTGCTTATCTTAGATTAGAACGCGAACAAAATCTTAATATGGTGGCCAGGGTACTGCCGGCCAATTTGGGTTTGGTACTGCAAACTTCTTTGTTTCCAAGAGCAAATTGGCTCGGTCAAACAGTGCAGATACTTCCAATTCACTCAAGTACTTACCCAAGTGGGCTGTATCCAATTTAGAAAGTAAGAGTTCAATCTTCTCTATCTCTTCACTCGTCAGCTTTAAATCAGCGAATTGCCAGATTACTGTTCTCAACTTGTTTTCGTGATGGAAGCTAACTCCATGATCGCAACCGAAAATCGCGTTATCAGGTGTCACCAAAATATGCCCAAATTTGCGATCAGCATTGTTAATGATGATGTCGAAAAGCGCTAGGTTCCTGATTTGTTCATTTGGACTCTGCGCAATTTCAATCACATCGAGATCCGCTGCCGTTGTTACCCATTCTTGCACTGCACCTAATCCAAATGGACCTTCTCGCATAACTGTTGGTGGGACAACTTTAAAATCACCAATTTCACTAACATAAAATGCGGCAACTTCTCTTGACGCCAAATTACCATCTGGAAAATCCCACAAGGGACGCTCCCCTGCAATCGGCTTATAAATAACTTGCGAACCATTTGGTAACTGACAGAGAAGTGATGCATTCGACGCATCAACTAGCCGACCAAGAACTTCGAGTTCGCCGGTTTCTAAAACATTATCGACGGTAGCCATTAGACCTCGGACATAAGTGCCCTGTTGTATCAATTGGTAGGCCGCAGAATAAACAAGTTTGTCTGCCACTTTGCACAACAACCGCTGCGCGATTACAGAATCCTCGTATTTGATTGAGACGAACGGTTAATCGGAGCAAATCTGGCGGATCTTCGACATCGGCTAAATCTTCATCGCCAGATATGAGTTCAGTGAATTCACCATCTGCAATTGATTGAATTTCGATACACACTCTCTGAGCATCTGGATCCCACGAAATACCCATGACGCCGGCTCTAAATTCCTCATCAATCGGAAATTCAAGCTCAGCGTTATCGATAGTTGCAGCGAGCTCCAGTTCATCCAAACTTGCTAACTTACTTCGACGAACCTCGGTAATTAATTCGCGCAACCGCTCCTCTAGTGCAACCACTTGAGATTTTTCTACCGCTACCGTTGTTCTTCCAAACACTGAATTGACTTGGATAAAGAAGGCTCGCTCTCCTGGAATGCCGATTGTCCCAACTATGAACCGTGTAGCTTCTTCGTGATTGAAAATTATGCGCTCACTCATTTACTTTTAGTCCCACTACCGCCACCTAAGTTCAATTTAGATGATCCAGTGCTTAAGCCCTTTGGTTCCTTTAGATGGACGGTGCTATTCATCAGGCGAATTTGCGCGGTTTCCGCAAACAAATCGATTACGGTTATTGAAGCTGGATCAATAGTTAATCGTTGGAAGTTATCTAGATGAAGCCCAACTAAGCCAGCAACAATCGCCTTAATAACATCGCCATGGGAACAAACTAAAATTTCTGCACCTGGAATCGCTAATGATTTAACACTTTCTAGCGCCCTTCCTTGCATTTCTAAGAAACTTTCACCATTTGGAAATCTCACCAAACTTGGACGAGCCTGAATCTCACTCCACATTTTCTTACGCGAGAGCAAAAGTAATTTTTTACCGGACCAATCCCCATACTCCATTTCGATTAAGCCATCGTCTTTTTCTATCTTTAACTTTGATTTACTAGCAAGTGGGCGGAGAGTTTCTAAACATCTAGGCATCGGACTGCTGTATATTTTCGCGAATTTTCTCTCGCCTAACTCTTGCATGACAGCTTGTGCCTGCTCTATTCCCCGTGGCGATAACGAAACACTCGCGTCACGACCAGCAAGTATCGACCTCGCATTTGCAGTTGAATGACCGTGTCGCAATAGGTAAATAGTTGCTGGCTTTTGGACTCGCATAAAGCCAAGGTTACCGATTAATTAGCGATGGTCTTGCTAGGGTGGCGACATGGAAAAGCGCACTCTCGGAAATTCAGGGCTACGCGTTTCTAGGCTGGCTCTGGGAACGATGACTTGGGGCCGAGATACCGATGAGCACGAAGCCGCGGATCAACTAAAAACCTTCTTGGATGCCGGCGGAAATTTAATTGATACTGCCGCAATGTATGGCGATGGCGATAGCGAGCGAGTTATTGGCGGATTTATCGGATCTCTTGCTAAGCGAGAAGATTTAATCATTGCGACAAAGGCCGGCATTTCCTTTCACTCCGGCGAACGTAGTGTGAATAATTCTCGGAGCAACCTTTTAACTGATCTAGATAAATCACTTTCAAGGCTAGGGGTTGACTACATCGACTTATGGCAAATACATACTTGGGATCCAATGGTTCCCTTGGAAGAAACGCTCTCAGCTATTGATCAAGCGGTTTCTTCGGGTCGCGTTCGCTATGTCGGAGTTTCCAATTTTTCTGGTTGGCAATTAACCAGAGCCGCAACACTTCAAAATCCAATATTTGGAAAAGCGCCAATAATTTCCACGCAAAATGAGTATTCACTTTTGAATCGAGATATCGAAAACGAAGTAATACCTGCCAGCATTGAAATGAATATCGGTGTCCTAGCCTGGTCTCCGATAGGTCGCGGCGTATTGACTGGAAAATATCGGAATGGTTCACCCTCTGATTCACGAGGTGCAAGCCCGCACTTCAGCGGCTTCATTGCACCTTATCTTGATGAACGTTGCCGCAAGATTGTTGACGCAGTTTGTGTTGCAAGTGATGGACTTGGTTATTCCCCGCTTGAAGTTGCGCTGGCTTGGGTTCGTGAAGGTTTTGGAATAACTAGCGCCATCGTTGGCGCAAGAACTGCCGCCCAACTGCGTGGAATTCTCACTGTTGAAGAGATATCACTGCCGGATCAAGTGCGTGCAGCGCTTGACGAAATATCCGCCACAATCTAATTAACTGTTTTGTAGGAATTCGTTTAAAACTTTAACGCCAAATTTCAATCCGTCAATCGGAATTCGCTCATCAACGCCATGAAAAAGCGCAAAAAAATCCAAATCTGGTGGCAACTTAACTGGACTAAACCCAAAACCAACAATTCCTAAATCAGATAGCGCCTTGTTATCCGTTCCGCCACTCATCAGATAAGGAACAGGTATTCCTTCCGGATCGAATTTAGCGATCGCTGCTTTCATTGCATCTACCAAAGGACCCTCAAAATCAACTTCTAGCGCTTTATCGCGAACCAAGATTTCAATTTCGATTTCGTCTCCAGCAAGACGCTTTACGGTATCCATAAGTTCGGTTTCGTAACCTGGAAGGAATCTGCCATCTACGACTGCGGTTGCATGCTGTGGAATCACATTTGCTTTATAACCAGCGTTCAACATAGTTGGATTTGCAGTGTTCTGAATCGTCGCACCTAACATTCGTGCGGCTCCCCCGATGTGCTTCAAAAGCGGACGAGTATCTGAAGGATCGTATTTATCTCCGGTTAATTCCGCAATTTTTGACCAGAATTTCTTACCGGTTTTAGTTTCAACCTGAGGCCACTCGTATGCACCTATCCGAGCTACGGCTGCAGCAAGTTTCGTTACTGCGTTTTTCGGATTAATAAATGAACCGTGCCCAGCTTCGCCCTTTGCTTTGAGCTGCAACCAATTAATTCCTTTTTGGGCACCTTCGATGAAATAAAGTCGATGTCCGCCCGTGATTGTTACCGAAAATCCACCGACCTCAGAAATAGCTTCGGTGTATCCCTTAAATATCTCAGGTCGATTCGCAACTAAGTACCTAGACCCAAATTCACTACCCGCCTCTTCATCAGCGAAGAAAACAAGAAGTATGTTTCTAGGTGGTTGATAATTTGCGCGTTTCCATGCTCGAACAGTTGCAATAATCATTGCATCCATATCTTTCATATCAACTGCGCCACGACCCCATAAATAACCATCTTTGATAACTCCGCCAAAAGGATCAACAGACCAATCCTCGGCGTTCACAGGAACAACATCTAAATGTCCATGCACCACCAAGCCAGGTCGAGTTTGATCTACTCCTGGGATTCGGGCTACGACATTTACACGATTTTCGCCTGTGACAATCAACTCGCTTTCTATGCCGACTTCTTTTAATTTAAGGGCTACATAGTCAGCGATGGCTCGCTCATCTCCCACACCATCACCATGATTGACGCTTGGAATTCGAATCATTTCTTGGCAGATTGAAATGCATTCCTTTTCAAGGAGGTCTAAATCAATTTCGTTATTAATGTTGGGCACACTCCTATCTTGCCGTAATTGTGATGAAGCGGGCGCCATTGGTATCCTTGCGCCACAAATTACTGATTTTTCACCTGTCCGGGTGGCGGAATTGGCAGACGCGCTAGCTTGAGGTGTTAGTTCCCGCAAGGGATTAGGGGTTCAAGTCCCCTCTCGGACACAACTGGTCAATCAATTTATCTATCAATAACAACTCAATAAAAACAAGGAGAAAAATGCAATCAAAAGGTTACGCAGTATTAGAGGCTTCAAAACCACTCGTCCCATTTACTTTTACTAGACGAGAACTGCGTCCTGCAGATGTTGCAGTAGCCATTGAGTACGCCGGCATCTGCCATTCAGATATTCACCAGGCACGTGAAGAATGGGGTCCTGCAATATTTCCTATGGTTCCAGGTCACGAAATTGCTGGCGTTGTTTCTGCAATCGGAAGCGCTGTAACTAAATTTAAAGTCGGAGATCGCATTGGGGTCGGTGTATTTATCGATTCATGTCGCGAGTGTTCTTCATGCAAAGCTGGTCTCGAACAATATTGCACGCAAGGAATGACTGGAACTTACAACGGTTACGAACGTGACGGTAAGACTGTTGCACAAGGTGGATATAGCGATAACTTTGTTGTCGACCAAGATTACGCCGTAAAAATTCCTAGCAATCTTGATATGGCTGGCGTCGCGCCACTACTTTGCGCTGGAATAACTTTGTATTCTCCACTGAAGAACTGGGGCGCAGGAAAAGGTAAAAAAGTCGGCGTCATTGGCCTCGGCGGTCTTGGACATATGGGCCTAAAGTTTTCTGCAGCCTTAGGAGCGCACACAACAGTCTTTTCACACTCACCTTCAAAAGAGAAAGATGCTCGAGCAATGGGCGCTGATGATTTCGTCGTTACTAAAGATCTCGACACTTTAGCCAAGCTTCCAAAAGATTTTGACCTAATTCTAAATACCGTCTCTGCTGACATGGACTTGACACCATTCGTGGACTTATTGCAGTTGGATGGAACTCTGGTTTTAATCGGATTGCCAGGGAAACCTTACGAGATTAATACGCCATCACTTCTTGGCCAACGCCGCTCTATCTCTGGTTCCATGATTGGCGGTATTGCCGAAACTCAGGAGATGCTGGATTTCTGTGGCAAACACAATATTTTGAGTGAAGTGGAAGTGATCGAACCTGGTTATATAAATGAAGCATACGAACGCACAGTAAAGAGTGATGTGAAATATCGCTTCGTAATCGATACCAAGAAATTCTAAAAGAACTACTTAAAAATATGTAGAAGTCCGGCAACTAGTGGGGCAACAAATAGTGCCGGCAAAAGATTTCCGACCGGCACTTGCTTTATCTTCAATAATCTAAATGAAATCCCCAGCAAAAGAATTCCTCCAGTGGCAGTCATGGCCAAAACTTGATACTCCGGAAGAACTGCACCGAGAAAAAGTCCGACACCAGTCCAAGCGAATTGATAAATTCCAACTGGTAGAGCCGAAACCGCAACACCCCAGCCAAGTGAGGCTGCGAAAGCTATAGATGTCACCCCATCGAGAATACTTTTCAATACAAGCTGATCAATTCCAGTTCCCATTCCATCACTGATCGAGCCAAGAATTGCCATCGGCCCAATGACAAAGAGAAGTGATGCGGATACAAATCCATCAACAAAGGGACTTGAACCATTCGGATCAAATCTTCCTTTAATTTTCACGCCCATTACTTCCAAGCGACTTTCAATATCTAATGCGTTACCAATAAGTGCACCAATAAGCAGGGCAGCTAATATCACCAGAATCGGCCAACCTTTTGGTAACTCGGATGCGAAGCCTGCGTTCCATAATTCTTTGATCGCATCTGCTGCCGCAAGAAGTGTTACAAACCCAAGAGCAGTAATAATTAGATCGCGAGTTTTCTCTCGAAATTTGGCTCCGACAAGAATGCCCAAGCCAGAACCTAGAAGAATAGCTAGAACATTTATAGTTGTTCCAAGTCCAACGAAACCTACAGTCATACCGATCCTAAATACCCTACATGCATTGCCCAAACCTCCGGTCGAATCGGTAGACTCTAACAGTGAAATTGCCAACCTATTTAGCGGAAATTGGTCGATTTCTTAAGCCGCATAGAACTATTCCCAAAACCCCTTGGACCGCGACCTCGCGCTGGTCAGTGAATCTAAAAAACTTACCAATCTTGTTTTTCGGTCTCGCAATATTTGGTATCGGTGACGCGCTCTTGATTCAGTCAACAATCGGCAACTCCCCTTGGTCAGTTTTTGCGCAGGGACTTTCTTTGCGCACTCCGTTGTCAGTCGGTGAAGCAACAGCAATTACGAGCATTGCAGTTCTACTACTTTGGATACCGCTGAAAGAGCGTCCAGGTTTTGGCACACTCGCAAACATCGCGTTAATTGCAGTCTTTATCCAGGTTGGAGTTGACCACATTCCAAAAATCGAGATGAATATCCTGGTGCAGATGCTTTACGTTCTAATCGGAATCGGCCTAGTTGGTATGGGATCTGCTCTTTATATAACTTGCGGCCTAGGACCTGGTCCCCGCGATGGTTTGATGACTTCAATCCACAATAAGACAGGCATCAGAATCGCACGAGTTCGACTCTCCATCGAAGTTACTATTTTAATCATTGGTGCTCTCTTAGGTGGTTCTGTTGGAATCGGCACCGCAATGTTTGCGCTGTTCATCGGAAATTCGATCGCGACTAGCTTGAACATTGTCACTAGATTTTCCAGACCATCTCAGTAATTCCTAATTTGCGGAGCTTCTCGTTACTACGAGAGAACGGCTTGGAACCAAAAAATCCACGATAAGCAGATAGCGGACTTGGATGAACGCTCTGAATTAAATTGCTCTTCGGGATGAATTTTGCCAGTTCGGCTGCGCTATTTCCCCAAAGAATGAAAACGATTGGCCGTTCCCCCAGATATCGGACAACTTCGTCGGTAAATTTCTGCCAACCGATATTTTTATGACCGGCGCTAATGTTTGGTGTGGTTGTTAGCACTCTATTCAGAAGCATTACGCCGTTACTCTGCCATTTAGTTAAATCGCCGCTCTCAATTACCGAGCCAATATCAGACTCGACCTCCTTCAAAATATTCCGGAGCGTTGGAGGAAATTTCGTAATTGAATTTGGAATACTAAATGACAATCCCATAGCGTGCTCTGGGTTTGGATAGGGATCTTGACCAATAATGCAGATCTTTATCTGGGCTATTGGAAGATTAAATGCTGCAAATATTTTTGAGCTCTCGGGAATATATCTCCCTGATAGCTCTATTTCATTTAGTATCTGTTTCGAAGAAGGAAGCGCCTCTTGCCATTGCTTCGGTAGAAGTTCGAAAAGCATCTAATTAAGTGCGTTTGCCGAATATCGATTATTCTGCATTGTTACGCTTATAGACATATCGTAAGCACTGCTCAAATTCTCTGAGGTTATAACCGTAGCAATTTCACCAGTTGCAACTATCGCACCTGATTTCAAAAGTAGTGCATGAGTCGACCCTGCCGGAATCTCTTCTATGTGATGCGTAATCATCAGAGTCGCAGGCGCGTTTGGATCCTTTGCGAGCAAGTCAAATCTCGTCAACAAATCCTCACGCCCTCCTAAATCTAACCCAGAAGCTGGTTCATCGAGCAATAAGATTTCTGGATCGGCCATGAGCGCTCGTGCGATTAGTGTTCGCTTCTTTTCGCCCTCACTAAGGGTAAAGAACTTTCTATTCGCCAACTCTCGAACGCCAAGTGTTGTGAGTAAACCCTGCGCCCTAGATTCATCCCAAAGCTCGTAATTCTCATTCCATCTACCTAACATTGCGTAAGCCGCTGTTAAAACTATGTCGATTACTTTTTCATCTTCTGGAAACAAATTTAAAAGCGTCGAACCCATAAATCCAATTCGAGGACGGAGTTCAAAAACATCAACAGCACCAAGCCTTGCGCCAAGAATTTCTACTGAACCACTTGTAGGGTGAATCTGACTCGAGCAAAGTGAGAAAAGAGTTGATTTACCAGCACCATTTGGTCCCAGAATTACCCACCGTTCGTTCTCGTTAACTGCCCAATCGAGAGGGCCTAAAATTGTTTTGCCCTCGCGAACAACCGAAACATTTTTTAGGTGCAGAACTGGAATCACAGGCGTAAAGATACCTGTAAGCGACGCGGCTTAACGCTACAAACCGCTAATCTAGGCGAGTGAGTCAAGATAAGTTTGAGAAGCTAGAACACACTGGGTTAATTCTAATTTCAGGCGTTGATGCGCCTGGGGTTACGCAGGCTTTGTTTGCCACCCTTGAACCATTCGCAGTAACGATTTTAGATATCGAACAGGTTCTCATTCGTGGGCGATTAATCCTGACAACTCTGATCTCACTGGATCCTGCTCATGCCGCTGCGATCGAATCAGATTTACTGGATACAACTAAAAGACTCGGGTTAGATCTCGCTATAGATTTCACAGATCAAGCCAAAAACGAAAATTCAAATGCAAATTTACATATTGTGGCGCTCTCGCAAAATTTACGCCCTGCGGGCATCGGCGCCCTAGCTGCGAAAATTGCAGCTCGAGGTGGAAATATAGATCGAATTCATCGCACGGCGTCTTATCCACTCACGGCAATTGAGTTTGAAGTCTCCTTAAGTTTGGATGAAGGCGATCTAAAGATAATCCAACGAGAACTTGCCGAAATCGCGCAAGCAAACGGAATAGATATCGCTGTGGAGCAAAGTGGACTTACTCGACGTGCCAAACGCATTGTTCTTCTGGACATGGATTCCACGCTCATTCAAGAAGAAGTGATTGACCTAATTGCCGCGAAATTTGGTGTTGGAGCTAAAGTTGTAGCAATTACAGATCGCGCGATGCGCGGTGAAATTGATTTCAGCACATCCCTGAAAGAGCGCGTAGCTTTATTGGCAGGGGCTGATATCGCAATTCTAAACGAGGTCAAGGACGAAATAACTCTCACTCCAGGTGCGCGTACTTTAATCCGCACTCTCCATCGCCTTGGTCATAAAGTAGGTGTTGTTTCTGGTGGATTTTTGGATGTTATCGAACCATTGCTAAACGAGCTGAACATCGATTACTACCGTGCTAACAAACTCGAAATCAAAGATGGAAAACTTACCGGTGCAATAACCGGTGCAATAATTGATCGAGACGCAAAAGCGAATGCGCTGCGAGATTTCGCCGATAAAGAGGGTGTTGGCTTAGCCCAAACAATTGCTATCGGTGATGGTGCCAACGATCTAGGAATGTTAGAAATTGCAGGATTGGGCATAGCCTTCAACGCTAAGCCTGCAGTTCGGGCAGCTGCAGATAGTTCAATTAATTCACCATATTTGGATTCAGTTCTTTATCTAATGGGAATAACCCGTGGTGAAATAGAGAGCGCAGACCGAATCAACTAAGTTTAAAGACGACAGGCGTGAATATCAGTTACTAAAATTCCACGTGCTCCAACTTGCCACAGTTCATCCATAATACGATTTATCTCGGAGCGTTTAACCATAGCTCGCACTGCATTCCAACCACTCTTCTGCAGTGGTGAGATGGTCGGCGATTCAATACCTGGAGTTAGTGCACAAGCTTTCTCCAAATTTACATTTTCTACGTCGTAATCAACCAACACATACTGACGCGCAATCACTACGCCATTTAATCTACGGATCAATGTTTCAATCGCCGGCGAGATGGTTTTTCCGTTTCTAGTTACCAGAATGGCTTCACTTTCTAAAAGAACTTCTCCGAAAATACTCAATCCTGCCGCTCTAAGCGTTCCCCCAGTTGATACAACATCCGCAATAACATCAGCAACGCCAAGGCGGATGGAACTTTCTACTGCGCCGTCCAATTTAACGATAGTGGCCTTTAAATTTTTAGAGTCAAGGAAGCTTTCTAAGAGACCTGGATATGCAGTGGCTATTCGCTTACCAGCAAGATCTTTTTCGGTAAATTTCTTCTCACCAGGACCCGCAAAACGAAATGTACTTCGCCCAAAATCTAGCGGTAGGACTTCACTCGCAGGTGCACCAGAATCTAAAAGTAAATCTCGCCCGGTAATTCCTGCCTCAAGTTCGCCGCTTCCGACATAGACCGCAATATCCCTGGGACGTAGATAATAGAACTCCACTTGATTCTCAGGATCAATAAATACTAAATCCCGTAGATCATTGCGTTGTCTATAACCCGCTTCCTTTAACATTAGCGCAGAACTTTCAGCTAACGAGCCCTTATTTGGTACTGCAATCTTTAAAGTCAATTGTTTTCCTAACTATAGATTCTTATAGACGTCGTCTAATTTGATGTTACGAGCAATCATTAGAACTTGTAGGTGGTAAAGCAATTGACTAATTTCGAGAGCTAACTCTGAATCACTCTGGTATTCAGCAGCTATCCAAACTTCTCCTGCTTCTTCGATGATCTTCTTTCCAATGGCGTGAACGCCCAATTCAAGTTCTCGAACCGTGGACGAACCTTCTGGCTTAGAAAGTGCCAATTGATTTAATTCCAGCCATAACGATTCGAAGTTCTTCATTGGTGAATTTTAACCTAAATATCACTGACTAGGTTTGGTATTTTCAGCTAACGCCCGTAATTGATCAACCATTACACCTGGAATATCTGCTTTAAATACTGCGCTTCCTGCAACGAAAGTGTCTGCCCCTGCAGATCGCGCCAGAGCGATTGTCTCCAATGAGATTCCACCATCAACTTGTAGCCAGATCTTGCCAAAGTGATGTGCATCAATTTCGGTTCGGGCCTCTTGAATCTTTGGCAACATATCGGTCATAAAGCTCTGGCCACCGAATCCTGGCTCCACTGTCATGATCAACAACATGTCGATATCTTCCAAAAACGGCGCAATCACGTGAAATGGCGTTGTTGGCTTTAGAGCGACACCAACTCTTGCCCCATCGGTTGCAATCCTTGCGATTGTGGCACCTGGTGCCTTACTCGCCTCAAAATGAAAAGTCACGCTTTTTGAACCTGCCTTCGCGTACAAATGCGCTTGTTCATCGGGATCTGCAATCATCAAATGTGTATCGACTGGCAGCGCTGATTCGGCAATAATTTTCTGACTTTCAGCGAGTGTGAAGGTCTGATTAGGGACAAAAACATTGTCCATCACATCGAGGTGGAGAAGATCGGATTGCTTGGCAATTCTAGAAATCTCTGAACCCAGATTGCTGCGGTCTGCATTCAAAATACTTGGGCAGATTCGAATCACTTTGCAATCCCCCAGTCAAATACGTTGATTAGATTCTATTTCATTTACTATGCAGATTTTTGAAGCAACGCCATGAACATCGAATCAGAACCATCTAAATGTGTCCATAACTGCATGGTTCCATCTTCACTGACGCCGGTCTGCCCAGAGGGTGAAAATTTTGAGATATCTAGAATGCTCAAGTCCTTGTGGCGGAACTTTGCGTCTAACACCTGACTCTTCGTCTCAGCCAATAACGGCGAACAAGTTACAAACCCAATGATGCCTCCAGGGTTTAACATTTGATAAGCCGCGTCGATCAATTCACGTTGCAAGGGAAGAAGTTCCTTAAGATCGTTAATACTCCTGCGCCATCTAGCTTCCGGTCGGCGACGTAGGGCTCCAAGGCCAGAGCAAGGCGCATCTATGAGGATTCGATCATAAGTTTCTTTGAAACTAGCAACATCTCGGCCATCGAAAGAGACAATCTTATTTTTTGGAACGACTCTTGCTACTAGTTCGGCACGATGCAGTGTTGGTTCATTTGCAAGAAATCCATCGTTCGGTTTCTCAACCTGCAATAAGTTATGTAGCAGAGCTGCTTTTCCACCAGGGCCAGCACAAAGGTCGAGCCATTTTTGCGGAGCATTGTTCTTTGTAGCAAAAAATATTTCCGAGACTAATTGCGATCCCATGTCTTGAATTCCAGCTCGCTTGTCTTTGATAGCAGGATATTCGTTTGGCAAATGGTTGGACATCACCGAGTAAGTCCCAATTGCAAGTTTCTCTCCCCCGGTTTCTAGAATTTCAGATACCGTTGACTTGCCAGGCCAAGAAACTATATGTGGGGCTACGGGGATGTTATTTTGTCGAAGCAAATCGGTTACCGCATCCCAGTCTTTAAGTTGATCATAATATGCAGTGATAATCCAAATCGGGTGGGAGTAAAGAATTGAAAGTTTTTCAAGATCTGAAATATTCGCGTTAGATTCCAAATCATTGTAGATATCTAGATCAGCTGAAATCGATCGAAGAACTGCATTTATATACGTAGCCTTTGATTCACCCGCTACAGCTCTAGCTACTTCAACAGTTTCTCCTACGGCCGCGTGAACAGAAACCCGCATTTCAAATATTTGATGAATGCCAATTCGAAGCAGATCCACAATCTTTTCATCTAACTCTTCGATAGGTCGATCAGCTTTCTTTGAAATTGCATAATCATGCTTGCCTTGCATTCGCAATGTGCCATATGCAAGCTCGGTAACAAATGACCTGTCGCGTAGATCTAGGTTTGAATTATCTAGTAGTTCTGGTAGCCGTAAATTTGCAAATGCGCCACCTCTATTAACCTGACTGACCAAATCGTATGCAACTAATCTTGCCGCCCCTGGTTTTGGCTTTCCGAAAGGTTTACTACTCAAACTTGGAACCCACGGTCAACCTTGCGCCCCGGGCAAAATCGGCACCGCTCATACGTTTCTTACCTGCAGGAGTTACCTCCCCTATCTCAACAACACTGTCCGAAGTTCTTACCAATAGTTGCTCGCCTACGAATTCAATATCTCCCGGAGATTCAAGTCCATTAGCGACAATAACTTCCTTTAAGTTGAAGATAGAAATCCGTTCACCGTTGAAATTGCTCCAGATTCCTGGGTTATCCGAAAGTGCGCGGTCCTGACGCAGGATTGTTTCAGTTGGATTTTTCCAATCAATGCGAGCCATTTCTTTTGAAATTTTTGGAGCAAAAGTTGCGCCTGAAAGGGGTTGCGGCGTTGCCTTCGTCCTACCAATTTTTGAAATCAAATCGAGTACATCAGGAATAGCCAACACTGCTAACTTTTCCAAGAGGATCGGTGTTGTATCACTTTCGTTGATATTCACTTCCTTGGATACGTAGACCGGACCAGTATCCATTCCTTTATCCAATTTAAATATCGTGTAACCAGTTGTAGTTTCGCCATTGAGAATTGCCCACTGCACTGGAGCTGCGCCCCGCAATTTTGGCAGAATAGAGAAGTGCAAATTAACCCATCCAAATCTTGGTCCGTGCAGAAGCTCGACTGGAATCAACCTGCCGTATGCGCAGGTAATAATTAATTGTGGTTGCGATGAAAGTAAGTGTCGGTTCAGTTCTGAAGTGTCGGCAGGTTTAGAAATCTCGAGACCTTTTTCTTCGGCCCATTGCGCCAATTCGTTCGCTTCAATCTTCTTGCCTCGCCCCGTTGGTTTATCAGGGTTGGTGATAATCGATCCTAAGGTGTGTTCGCTCGCCAGAATAGCTTCGACGATAGGGATTGCTACAAGTGAGGAACTAGCTATCGATAATTGCATCTAAAGTGCCAGTCCATTCGTTTGATGCGGGCTAATTCGTACGATTGGCGTATGACCCATTGCTGATGCGTTCCCAAACCATTCCGAATTTCTAATATCCGACATCGCAATTTTACGCTCCTCAACTAGCAAGCGATCTATGAATACAATTCCATTTAAGTGGTCGGTCTCATGTTGAAATACTCGAGCTAAAAGTTCGCTTCCTTCAATGGTTACGGGTTCGCCGTGCATATTGAATCCTTTAGCGACTGCGCGAAAGGCACGTGGTGTTTCATAAACTAAACCTGGGAAACTCAAACAACCCTCTTCACCGTCTTGCATTTCCGCTGATAAGTTCAGAGTCGGATTGATTAAGTGTCCATCACTCTCTTCGATGTTCCACACAAATACTTGCAGAGAAACACCTATCTGAGGTGCGGCTAGGCCGGCACCAGGAGCATCCAACATAGTTTCCGTTAAATCTTTAACTAGATTTCGAAGTTCTTTATCGAAAGTTATAACTGGGCTCGCAGGAGTAGCAAGCACTGGATCGCCGAATAACCTTATTTCTTGAACAGACACAGGCTCAATTCTATTCCAAACCTCTGTAAATTACCTAAATCACAAATGGATCAACCTTAAGTTGCAAAGGAGTAAGAGCCTTGATGCCGCGGTAGCGGGCAAGATCACGAAAGAATTCCGAAAATTCTGCTGATCGAGATGTCTCACTTCT
>CANLEG010000002.1 GCA_947489605.1 Actinomycetota bacterium | reverse complement strand
AACAACGGTTCCGATAACTAGATCGCCATCATTAAAATTCTTAATTGTGCCTTCAATTGCGGCAAGAAAATCTTCGGCTGAGCCGATGTCGTTTACTGTGATTACTGTAGGGGTCAAAATTCTCCGAAGGGATAGAAGTAGTAGGAATAGGACATTTTGTAAATTGCATGAATCTGGCTGATTCACGAAGGGCTAAGGCTACTTGCGTGCTGGTATCTGGTCAAAATCGATATGGCCAAAATCGATATGGCCAAAATCGGGGTCTAGAATCGGCAAATGCGCGAGTATTTAGAGGTATTGAAAATTGCGGGCGTAATGCAATTGTTAATCAGCTCAATTCCCGCCCGTTTGGCCTACGGAATGATCTCACTTGGGATTTTCTTCAAGGTCCAAAACACAACCTCCTCGATTTCAATAGCAGGTTTGGCGGTTGGACTTAACGCTTTGGCCTCTTCGGTATCAGTTGGAATTCGATCAGCATTCATTGATAAATATGGTTTAACTTGGCCACTGCGAGTTTTAGTCCCGTCTTATGCTGGACTTATTGTTCTATTCAATTATTCCGACGGAAAAACGTCGTTGATTGCAATTTCTTTCATTCTGGGAGCCGTTGCTCCCCCAATAAATCTCGCAGTTCGTCCACTTTGGAAAGTAGTAGTTCCAGAAAGTAAGCAGCGAAGTATTTTTGCTGTTGATACGGCAGTGATGAGTGCTACTGCAGTTATTGGACCAGTATTGGTTACATCTCTTGCCTTGTCAGATTCACCAAAGAGCGCCCTGAACGTATGTGCGGCTGCCATGTTGCTTGGTGGAATCGCACTGGCAATTCTTAAAGTTACGCGCACCTGGATACCAGAAAAGAAAGAAGAAGGAGCTCAACATTTACTAAAGCTCCCCGCTATCCGATTGCTAATCGCTGAGGGTATTTTTATTGGGCTTGCCTATGGATTATTTGAAACCGGAATTCCTGCATTCACAACTATCGAAGGTGTCGCAGGGCGAACTGGATTAATTTTTGCGGTCTTGGCAATTTTCAATATATTCGGAAGCTTGCTGGCTGGTTTAATCTCCAAAAAAACTTCTCCACTACTTGCATTTAGGCGCACCTATTTGTTCTGGGTAATTGTCTGCGCTCCCTTAGCGCTCACTAATCCCGATTGGTCGCTTCTCACAATTTCCGCATTGCTCGGCCTTGCCGGTGGGATGCAGATGGTTTTCTATTGGGAGATTGTTGAAAAAGTTCGTACCAAGGGAACCGCAGCATCAGCGATCGGATGGCTCTGGACATTTGAAGGAACTGCAACAGCCCTTGGAGCAACGCTTAGTGGCTACATCAGTGAAGCGTTCTCACCGAGGTATTGCTTAGCTCTAATGAGTATCTGCGTCTTAATCGGTTTTCTAATCATTCAAAGAGGACACCCTTTGCTTAACGCAGCAAACACTCTACCTACTCAAGCCGAAGATGAGATAGCAATCTCCACCGCGCTTGATAAAACCAATTAGTGAGCAGCTAAATCCCAACTCTCGCCAATTCCAATATTCACATCTAGCGGTACTGATAAATCAAATGCGCTACCCATCTCTTTTTCAACCAATTGGATAAGTGCCTGCTCTTCGCCATCAGCAACTTCCAGAATCAACTCATCATGAACCTGCAGTAACAATCTAGATTTCAGAGATTGTGCCTTCAACTCCTTCGCAACATTTAACATTGCGACTTTAATAATGTCTGCAGCAGAGCCTTGAATCGGTGCGTTTAAAGCCATACGTTCTGCAATTTCACGCCGGGCACGATTGTCGCTTGTTAAATCTGGAAGATAACGTCGTCGTCCCATAATCGTTTCGGTGTAACCCTTATCGCGAGCCACCACAACAACCTGCGCTAAATAATCGCGGATGCCACCAAAGCGACCAAAGTATTTATCCATCAAAATCGCAGCATCAGTTGGCGAAAGATCCAATTGCTGGGCTAAACCGTAAGCCGAAAGTCCATAAGCAAGTCCATATGACATCGCCTTTATCTGTCTGCGCATTTCGGCGTCGACGCCATCAGGCTTTACACCAAATACCAATCCAGCAACTGTCGAATGCAAATCTTCACCCATCTTGAATGCTTCAATTAAATTTGCATCTTTAGATAAGTGCGCCATGATTCGCATTTCAATCTGACTGTAATCAGCGGTCAACAGTATTTTATATGGTGACTTGGAAACGAAACAATCGCGAATCCTTCGTCCTTCTTCGGTGCGGACTGGGATATTTTGCAGATTCGGATTTGTTGAAGAGAGGCGTCCAGTAGCTGTAACTGTTTGCTGGAAAATTGTGTGAATTCTGCCGTCGCTAGCAGTGGCATCAATAAGCCCATCAACTGTTGTAAGCAATTTACTTGTCTCTCGAATACGAAGTAAGTGCTTCAGAATCGGGTGCTTAGTTTTAGCAAATAGCCAATCCAAACTCTCAGCATCCGTAGTGAAACCAGTCTTAATCTTTTTGGTTTTAGGTAAATCTAATTCATCAAACAAGATAGCCTGTAGTTGCTTAGGCGAGCCCACATTGAATTCCTTGCCAGCTTCCTTATGCGCTCCCCTGGTTTCACGTTCAACTTCTCCCCTGAAGAAAGCGGATAGTTGCGTTAACTTCTCGGAAGCTACACCGATACCTGTTTCTTCCATTCGTGCGAGTTCTTGTAGAACCGGAATCTCTAGCTCTTGCATTAGTGAAGTCATGCCACGGTCATTTAGTTCACTACTCAATATCGGAACCAATTTATAAATAGCCGATGCGCCTAAACCATCAAACTGAGAGAAGAGGGATTCTTCCTGTTCAGCATTAACAATTCCGAGAAAGCGTTCCGTCAAATCCGAAAGTTCAAGATTTCTCCCACCAGGGTTAATCAGATAAGCAGCTAACTCCGTATCGAAAACTAATCCTTCGATAGAGTTAACTCGCGCAATCTCTTTGGCGCCATGCATGTATTTAGGCAAAGATTCGTCTTTCAACCAGTTACCTATTTTAGAATCACGCACAATATAAATCGATGACTCATTCGTTGCAACGGCATATTCCAATACTTTTCCTTCTGGTGCACTCACCAGAAGCGCGATTGGTTCCGTTCGGTTTGCTAGCAATGCATCCAGTTCTGCTGAACAAATATCCTTGCTAATCACCTTTGTCGCTTTCACAACTGGCTTGGCTTCTTGTGAACCTGATTCACCGCTGGATAGGACTTTGACTCGATCCTTAATCGCCTTAATTTCAAGTTTATCCAAGAGTTGATTCAAGGTGGGGGAATCAATGCCATTCCACTTTAGATCTGTAATCGTCGCTGCAATCTGCATGTCACTTTTCAGGTGAGTAAGTTCAGCGTTTAATTCCACACCAGCAATGTTCGCGCGAAGTGACTCGCCAACTTTGCCACTTATTCCCACAGTATTTGCTAATAATTTTTCAAGTGAACCGAATTCAATAATCCATTTTGCCGCAGTCTTTTCCCCTACCCCTGGAATAGATGGCAAATTATCACTTGGATCACCACGAAGTGCAGCGAAGTCTGGATATTGCTCCGGTGTTAAACCATATTTTTCCAAGACTGCATCGGGCGTCATTCTCGCTAAATCAGTAACACCTCGTTTTGGATATAAAACAGTTGTCTTTTCGTTAATTAATTGAAATGAATCTCGATCACCTGTACAAATTAAAACTTCAAAGTCTTCACTCTCAGCACGCTTAGCCAAGGTAGCGATAATGTCGTCTGCTTCAAAGCCCTCAACTGCAAAGTGCCGAATCCCAAAGCCACTAACTAACTCGTATAAGAAACTTGTCTGCGATCTAAATTCATCCGGCGTTGCTGAACGATTAGCTTTGTAGTCTGGAAAACGTTCAGAGCGAAATGTTTTCCGCGAAACATCAAAAGCAGTGGCGATATGTGTCGGCTTCTCAGAGGAAATTAGGTTGATGAGCATGGAGGCAAAGCCATAGATGGCATTCGTGTGCTGTCCGCCGGAAGTCACGAAATTTTCTGCGGGCAAGGCATAAAACGCCCGATAGGCAAGAGAATGCCCATCAATTAGCAAAAGTTTTTTATTAGCGCTCATTTGCGGCGAGTCTATTGGTTAGACTTCCCAACATGGATGATTTCTTCGAAATTCTAAAGAAGCGTGGCAGCGGAGCTCTTGGCGAGAAAATGGGAATTGAAATTCTCGAAGCCACTCCCCAACGCCTTGTTGCGAAAATGCCCGTAGAAGGCAACACCCAACCAATGGGCTTATTGCATGGTGGTGCAAGTGTTGTTCTTGCGGAGAGTTTGGGTTCGATTGGAACTGCGCTACATGCTGGTGTTAATCGCAAGATTGTTGGTGTTGATATCAATGCCACACATCACAAGTCGGCAACCTCAGGCTTTGTGATTGGAACTGCAACCGCAATTTCACTTGGTAAAACACTCTGTTGTTACGAAGTAGTTATTACAAATGAAGCAGGAGAAAAAACCTGCACCTCAAGAATTACCTGTTTGATTCTGGCCGAACGAAGTTAATTAGTGCGCGCCAGCGCCAGTTCCGAGATAAGCAGCTCGAACATCTGGATCATTTAGCAGATCTGAAGCTTTAGCCTCTTTAACAACATGCCCAGTTTCAAGGACATATGCGCGATGAGCGCGTTGAAGTGCCTGCTGTGCATTCTGTTCAACTAGAAGAATTGTGGTTCCAAGTTCAGTATTAATTTCAGTAATGATCTTAAAGATATTTGCAATCATCATTGGTGCAAGTCCCATTGAAGGTTCATCAAGAAGTAACACTTTAGGACGGGCCATAAGTGCGCGCCCGATTGCAAGCATCTGTTGCTCGCCACCGGAAAGAGTTCCACCAGCTTGGAAGGCGCGCTCTTTCAACCTAGGAAATAGGTGGTAAACCTTCTCTAGATCTTCTTTCATTTCATGCTTGCGATCTTTTCTAAAGTATTTTCCAATTTCTAAATTCTCAAGAACGGACATGCCAGGGAAAATTCCACGACCTTCAGGTGCTTGTGAGATACCAAGAGCAACTCGATCGTGTGCTGGCATTTTTGAAATATCTTGACCATCAAATGTAATTGAGCCACTTGCCACTGGACGCAGACCAGAGATAGTTTTCAAGGTAGTAGTTTTGCCAGCACCATTGGCACCAATCAAGGTAACAATTTCTCCTGGATTTACAACAACACTGATCCCTTTAATTGCTTCAATCTTTCCATAAAAAACGTGTAAATCCTTAATTTCAAGACGCATCAGCAGGTGCTCCTAAATATGCTTCGATTACCTTTGGATCATTCTGAACTTTGCTTGGAATGTCATCAGCAATCTTCTTACCAAAATCAAGAACAATTACTCGATCTGAAATTCCCATAATCAGAGACATATCGTGCTCGATCAACAAAACGGTGTATCCAGCATCGCGAATCTTCTTAATATCATTTGCCAATGCGGTTTTTTCCGCTGGATTAAAACCGGCTGCTGGTTCATCTAGAAGTAGAACTTGTGGTTCTGTTCCAAGTGCACGTGCAATTTCTAGACGACGTTGGTCTCCGTATGGAAGGTTCTTTCCAAGTTGGTCTGCCCGGTGATCGATTCCTAAAAACGCAAGAAGTTCATGTGCGCGCTCTTTTGACTCACGTTCTTCACGACGAGATCTTGGAGTGCCGAACAGTCCGCCGACGAGTCCAGACTTCTTGTGAACATCTGTGGCTGTAATAACGTTTTCAAGAGCGGTCATATCACCAAAGAGCCGCACATTCTGAAAAGTTCGAGCCAGTCCTAGCTTGGTAATTAAGTGACGCTTCTTGCCTAAAATTGATGCACCGTTGAAAACAATATCTCCAGAAGTAGCGGCATAAACTCCAGTAACAACATTGAATACCGTTGTTTTACCGGCTCCGTTTGGACCGATTAAAGCGCAAATCTCACCTTTGTTAACGTGAATACTGACATCATCAAGAGCCTTAACGCCACCAAACTGCATAGTTAAATTACGGAGTTCAAGAACTTTTTCAGACATTATTTGATCTCCTTCTTCTTCTCACCAATTTTTTCGCGTTTCTTTCGCGGCAGCATTCCATCTGGGCGGAAATTCATCATGATTACAAGAACGAGACCAAAGGCCAGTTGGCGTGTTTCTGTTAAGAAACGAATTCGCTCAGGAATGTATGCAAGAGCTACTCCGCCAAGAACCACTCCCCAAATATTTCCAATTCCACCGAATACCACGCAGGCAAGGATCAAGATTGAAACTTGGAAATCAAACATTCCAGGTGCAATAACCATTACCTTAGACGCGAAGAGCACACCTGCTGCACCACCAACGCCACCACCAATTGTGAAAGACCAGAGTTTGTAGCGAAGGGTTGGAACGCCCATAAGCATGGCTACATCTTCGTCTTGGCGAATTGCTTCCCACGCACGTCCGGCACGGCGAATTGATAGACGACGAACCATCCAGATAGTTAGCAAAATCATTAAAATCACTACATAGAAATAATTTTGCGGATTCATTATGTCAAAAACTATTGGCCCAATTTTTGGTGGTGGCGGAATATTTGGAATTCCATTTGTGCCACCAGTGAAATTTGAGTTCAAAACTACGATTCGGGTAATTTCACCGAAACCTAAAGTTACGATTGCTAAGTAATCACCGCGAAGTCGGAGCGTTGGAAGACCCAATAGAACGCCGGAAAGCATTGCAAGGCCGATTCCGATTGGCAAAATCTCCCACATATTTAAACTAGTTGTTGTTGAGAGAATGGCTTGTGTGTAAGCACCAATTGCGAAGAATGCGACATAACCCAAATCTAGAAGCCCACTCTTTCCAACAACAATATTCAATCCAAGTCCCATTAAAACAAACATTCCGACTGGATATACAAGCGCATCTCTAAATGATGCAATCGGTGTATTAACAAAACTAGTTGGGCCAAAAGTATCCATGTATGGAACTAGAAGTACAAACCCTAGTATTACCAAGATAAAAGTTGTACGTTGAACGCGATTTAATTTATCCCAAAAATTAGATCCAGCATCTCTAAGGTTTATCATTTCTTATGCCCTCGCTTGCTGAACAGCTTCGCCAAATAACCCATTTGGCCGAACTAGAAGTACTAAGACTAAGACAACGAAAACTGTTACTGCCTTCCACTGACTGCCTAATACCGCAGCAGACATTGTCTCCAGAATTCCCAGAGTAATTCCGCCCCAGAATGCGCCACGAAGATTACCGATTCCACCTAGAACTGCCGCGGTAAAAGCCGCCAAGCCTAAGCTGAAGCCAACATTGAACTTTGTCGTCTCATAAACCGTCATAAACAAGAATGCAGCGGCACCAGTCATAATTCCTCCGACAAGAAATGTCACTGAAATTACCCGGTTGAGATTCACGCCCATCAACTTGGCGTTCTCTTCGGACATAGAAACTGCGCGAATTGCAATACCGACACGAGTTTTATTCACAAAGCGATCAAGAAGTAAGAACATCACAATTGCAGCAACAAGAACAAGAACAGTATCTACTCTGAAATTAGCCCCTGCGATTTCGCCTAGTGAAGTTTTCTCCAATAACCGTGGGTTTGATTGTGGTCTCGCATGTGTTAAAACACTCGCTGCTTCAGATAGCGCAATCGACATTCCAATTGCAGAAATCAAACTTGCTAGTCGATTGCTTCCACGTGCACGCAATCTGCGATAGGCCAAAATCTCAACCATTACTGCCGTAAATCCAGAAGCTGCCATTGCAATTAACATCGCAAGGCCCAAAGTTAAAATTAATTGAATTCCCTTTAGGGGTTCGGAATCTAGAGCGTTTCCGGTAAGGCCAGTTTCAGCGAAGACAACTGCAAAGGTTCCGACCATAAAGATTTCAGAGTTTGCAAAGTTAATTAGGCGAAGAACGCCATAAACCATGGTGTAACCAAGTGCTATCAATACGTAAATCAAACCAAGTGAGATACCTGAGAGCATTAAGGACCAGAATTGACTGGTTAAGACTGAAAAATTCATGATCTCCTAAACTTAAAGTTCTCTATCTACTTTCGATATTACAAGAATAGTGCCTGTAAACCAAGGTCTACAGGCACTAATTCTAAACTAATTTAACTTTCTAAATTAGTTAATTACGCCATATTAAGCAATTTATGCAATTTATGCAATGTGCTTATATGTAATTACGCCATCGACAACATAGAAAGCTCCGATTGGTGCTGGATCTTTAGTATCGCCGTAACGGTTGAATTGGAATGTTCCACCAGCGAAATCAGTGAAGGTTCCATTCTTAATACAGGTCAAGATTCCTGGACGTGTAAGTTTTCCTTCTTTGATGCATTGTAGGAATACGTTAGTTGCGTTGATTGTGTTAGTTACGTATCCGCCAGCAACCTTTACGCCAGATGCCTTTGTGAAAGCAGCCTTTTGTGCAGCTGTTGCGATGTTGTCGAAAGGAATTTCGCCCTGTGTGATGCGAGTATCTTCAACTGCTTTCTTACCACCAGTTGTGATGAAAGAAGATGTTGCAGATCCATCGCCAGTTGCGAATACACCGGTGTAACCAGAATCGCGAAGTGACTTAACAAATGCACCAGCATCAATGTCGTAACCGAAGTAGACAACTGAGTTAGCCTTTGCAGCCTTTACCTTTGCAGCAATCGCTGAATAGTCGCCACCAACGATAGGAAGCAAGGAATCCTTGCCAACGATTGTTGAAAGCTTCTTCAAAGTAGAAAGTGCTTCGTCGCGAAGTCCTGCGCCGTATGGTGATTGATCATCAACATAGTAAACAGCTGGGCTAGTTACGCCCTTAACTGCTAGACGAGCAAGTGCTGGACCTTGGAGGCTGTCCTTAGGAACAACGCGGTGGAAAATTGGGAAACCAGAATCAGGTGCGCCTGGCTTTGTAAGTGTTACACGTGAAGCTGAAGGTGAAACCATTGGCATACCAGCAGCCTTGTATGAAGGGAATGAGTTTTCAGTTGCGCCTGAATAAGCAGATCCGATAAGACCGACTACAGCCTTATTGCGAGCAACTCCTGGAGCAACGATTGCAGCTTGTGTTCCGCTACCTTGATCGTCAACCTGGATTAGCTTTACCTTAACTTTTGGATTTGTTGCGTTGTATTCAGCAATTGCGTAGATAGCTCCTGCAACTTCATCCTTACCAGCTTGCGCTGCTCCACCTGAAAGTGGACCTTGGAATGCAAGTGTTACTTCTTTAACTGCAGCTGTTGCGGTTGTTGCTGAGACTGTTCCTAATGCAAGAACAGAAGCAGCTACAACGGCAAGAACGACCTTTGAGTTCTTGTTCATGTAGACCTTCCTGTTTTCCTGTGCTTCGCACAGATTGATATTTCCGTCCCGGGACAGGGAGATGAGAAGGTTATAGGTGAACTAGAGGTGAACTCAAGTCAAAAAGTTCGGTTTAGGACTTCTTTATCCGATTGTTATATATAGACAGTCAGGCTCAACGGTCGAGAGCTGACTCTGGGGAAATCACGGCTTCGGCCACTGCCTTCATGCTTATCCTGCGGTCCATGGCCGCCCGCTGAATCCAGCCAAAAGCTTCAGGCTCACTTAGATTCATGGCCTTCATCAAGATGCCCTTGGCGCGGTCGATAATTTTCCGGGTCTCAAGGCGCTCGTGTAGGTCTGCGACTTCTTCTTTCAGGGAACGCATTTGTAGATGCCTGCTCATTGCAATTTCGATTGCTGGCGTTAAATCATTAATGCTAAATGGTTTAACTACGTATGCCATTACACCTGCATCTCGTGCGCGCTCTACTAATTCTTTCTGGCTAAATGCGGTGAGCATCAAGACCGGAGAGATTTCAATAATTTCTTGGGCTGCCGAAATTCCGTCGAGCTCCGGCATTTTCACATCGAGAATTGCAAGATCGGGTTTGAATTCTTTTGCTAGCGCAATTGCTTCGACACCATTTGTAGCTTGAGCAACAACTTCGTAACCAGCTTCGGTAAGCATTTCAACAAGGTCAAGGCGAATCAACGCTTCATCTTCCGCAACTAAAATTCGCGCGGTTGGTTTCTCACTCATGTGCCTCGAGTCGGATTTGAACCGACACTGTGCGGATTTTGAGTCCGCCCTCTCTACCGTTGGAGTACCGAGGCAATTATTTCAATAATTTTACTTGAATTACTCCCCCACTTTAACTACTTGCGATATGCCGGAGCAATTCCTTCGACGGCGTCTCCCACACGGTGAACGCGCATTGCATTGGTAGAACCCGGAATTCCTGGCGGTGAGCCCGCAACAATGATGACACTGTCGCCCTTTTCAACACGATGGGAATCAATCAATATTCGGTCGACTTGAGCCACCATCTCGTCGGTATGAGAAACCATCTGAGTTATTTTTGGTTCGACGCCCCAAGAAAGTGCTAATTGATTAAAGACCTCGGGCATCGGCGTTAAAGCCATGATGTTTATCGGAGAACGGAGTCTGGACATTCGTCGTGCAGAATCTCCGCTTTGAGTAAATGCCACTAAATATTTCGCACCAATAATTGCCCCAACCTCTGTTGCAGCTTTTGTAATTGCGCCGCCCTTAGTTTTGGGATCGTGTTGTAGCGCCGGAATACGGTCAAGCATTACCTCTTCGGTTCGTTCAATAATTCGCGCCATTGTTGTTACAGCTTCAATTGCGAATTCACCAATACTTGTTTCGCCAGAGAGCATCAGAGCATCTGCGCCATCTAGAACTGCGTTCGCGCAATCAGTCGCTTCTGCTCGCGTTGGCCTGGAACTTGAAATCATTGAATCCAACATCTGAGTTGCAACAATTACCGGCTTTGCGGCCTCACGAGAAAGCATTACGCATCGCTTCTGCACTAGTGGAACTTCCTCGATCGGCATTTCAACACCCAAGTCGCCACGCGCAACCATGATGCCATCGAAAGCAGCGATAATTTCCACCAGGTTATCGACGGCTTGTGGCTTCTCAATCTTTGCAATAACTGGACGGTGTATACCTTCTTCTTTCATTATCAGATGCACATCTTCAATATCTTTAGCGCTACGGACAAAAGAGAGCGCTATGAAATCTGCACCTGCGCGCAAGCCCCAACGTAAATCTTCTTTATCCTTCTCTGAAAGCGCTGGAACTGAAACCGCTACTCCAGGAAGATTTATACCTTTATTGTTACTGACAGCACCTGGCTCAATGCACTTCGTAACAACATCATTTCCCTTTACTTCAACAACTTCGACGGTAACCTTTCCGTCGTCGATAAGAATTCGATCTCCCGGTTTGCAATCCCCTGGTAAACCTTTATATGTGGTGCCAACTCGATCCTTCGTGCCCGCAACTTCGTCAGTTGTAATTGTGAAGATATCTCCGCGGCCCAGATCATGTGGTCCATTTTCAAATCTTGAAAGGCGAATCTTCGGGCCTTGCAAATCGACAAGCACTGCTACTGCAACACCTGCTTTAGTTGCTGCAGCTCTAACTGCATCGAGTCTTGCTTGATGTTCCGGATAGCCACCGTGAGACAAATTGAGTCGGGCCATATTCATGCCGGCAGCAATTAATTGCTCGACCTTCCCAGGTGCCTCAACTGCTGGCCCCATGGTGCAAACAATTTTTGCTTTACGCATTTAAAACCGCTTCCTATTTAGTTATTAGTGTAACGAAAGAATCACTAGACCATCATCGAACGGGCAGTTGGTTCGATCGGTGAAGGCAGTTGCGTTTCACCAACCAGAAATTCATCAACAGCAGCTGCAGCGCTTCTGCCTTCAGCAATAGCCCAAACTATTAAAGATTGACCCCGTCCAGCATCACCGGCGACGTAAACACCTTCAACAGTAGTTTGGTATTTGTCATCACGGATGATATTTCCACGATCATCAAAAGTAACTTCCAACTGCTTAAGTAGTTCAGATTTTTCTGGGCCGACGAAACCCATTGCTAGAAATACTAAGTCTGCTGGCAGTTCTTTCTCAGAACCTTCAACCTTCACAAACTTCCCGTCAATTAACTCTGTTTCAACTAGTTTTATTGCGCGCAAATTGCCATTGGCATCACCAAGAAATTCTTCTGTCGAAACCGCAAACATCCGTTCCCCAGCTTCTTCGTGTGCACTGCTAACCCGATAAATCATTGGATAAGTTGGCCACGGTTGGGCGGAAGGACGTTCCTCTGTTGGTCTCGGCATGATTTCTAATTGAGTAATGCTTGCCGCACCTTGACGGATAGCAGTTCCCAAACAATCTGCGCCAGTATCTCCGCCACCAAGGATTACCACGTGCTTACCTTGCGCGTTGATTGGTGGAGCTTCTTGTAATTCATTTAGCCCCTGGGCGTTTCCCCAAGGTAAATATTCCATTGCTTGATGAACACCTTTAAAGTCTCGCCCAGGAACTTGAAGATCGCGCCAATTCGTTGCACCGACTGCCAAAACAATTGCATCATATTTTGTTTTTAATTCGCTTCCAGTTATGTCTACTCCAACGCTTATTCCACTGCGGAAACGAGTTCCTTCGCTCTCCATCTGGGAGATTCGGCGGTCAAGAATAGATTTCTCCATTTTAAATTCTGGAATTCCGTAACGAAGTAAGCCACCTGGTTTGGCGCCGCGCTCATAAACAGCAACTGTGTGACCAGCGCGCGTCAATTGTTGGGCGGCTGCTAGACCTGCAGGACCGGAACCAATTACTGCAACAGTTTTACCGGTAAGCCTTTCTGAGGGAAGCGGAATAACAGAACCATTTGCGAATGCTTCTTCAATTGTGCGAAGTTCAACTTGTTTAATAGTTACGGCTTCAGCATTGATTGCCACAACACATGCAGTTTCGCAAGGCGCCGGACATAAGCGACCAGTGAATTCTGGAAAATTATTTGTTGCGTGCAAGCGATCCATCGCTTCGCTCATTTCACCGCGCCAGATTAAATCGTTCCATTCTGGAATTAGGTTCCCAAGCGGACAACCTTGATGACAGAACGGAATTCCACAATCCATGCAACGACCTGCTTGCTTCTTCAACGCGGATAAATCTTGAGGCTCGTAAACTTCTTTCCAATCAAGGATACGAACATCCACTGGTCTGCGAGTTGGAGTTTCACGAGGTGTTGTTAAAAAACCTTTTGGATCACCCATTTACTGCCTCCATAACAACTTTATCTACTGGCAAACCTTCACGTTCGGCTCGCTCCATTGCAGCAAGCACACGTGCATAATCACGAGGCATAACCATTGAAATTCGTTTCTTATTCTCATCCCAATTCTTTAGTAACTCATTCGCAACCTTAGAGCCAGTTTCAACTTCGAAGTTAGAGAGTAAATCTCTTACAAATATTTCTTGATCGGCTGGCAGTGAAAGAACGTCTACTAATTCAGTGTTAACCAGAGCGGCATCGAGATCAAGGACAAAAGCTCTTCCGCCAGACATGCCTGCTGCGAAGTTTCGTCCAGTTCTTCCAAGAATCAATGCGATACCACCAGTCATGTATTCGCATCCGTGATCGCCAATTCCTTCAACGACTGCAGTTGCGCCAGAGTTTCTAACACAGAACCGCTCGCCCACTCTTCCCCTGACGAAGATTTGGCCGGCAGTTGCTCCATATCCAATAACATTTCCGGCAATTACGTTTAGCTCTGATGCAAATGTTGCTTTTTCATCTGGTCGAACAATTACGCGTCCACCTGAGAGGCCCTTCGCAACATAATCATTAGCATCGCCATACAGCCGAAGTGTTAGACCTTGCGGAATGAAGGCACCAAATGAGTTGCCGGCAGTTCCATGAAAGTTGATGTTCACAGAATCTTTAGGCAGCCCAGCCCCACCAAATTTGCGAGTTATTTCCGAACCCAACATTGTTCCTACGGTGCGGTTAACATTCTTAATTGGCATTTCGATATTTACTATCTCGTTTGAATTAAGTGCAGGCGCAGCGAGTTCAATCAATTTATTATCTAGCGCCCCAGCTAAGCCGTGATCTTGAGTTGTGGTGTTTCTACGTGGTGCGTCGGTGTTGAAAACTGGCGCAGCTAATAGCGGAGCTAGGTCCAAACCACTTGCCTTCCAATGAGTAATTGCCTTCTTGGTATCTAAATATTCAACCTGTCCAATCGCTTCTTCTAGAGATCTAAAGCCAAGGGCCGCTAAATGTTCGCGAACTTCATCAGCTATGTATTCAAAGAAAGTCTCTACGAATTCTGGCTTGCCATTGAACTTAGCGCGCAATTCTGGATTTTGAGTCGCCACACCAACTGGGCAAGTATCTAAATGGCAGACGCGCATCATTACGCAACCAGAAACAACTAGTGGCGCTGTTGCAAAACCAAATTCTTCGCCACCCAAGAGCGCAGCAATAACAATGTCACGTCCGGTCTTCATTTGACCATCAACTTGAACAATTATGCGATCGCGTAAACCATTTAACATCAGTGTCTGTTGAGTTTCGGCAAGACCTAATTCCCAAGGAGCTCCGGCATGCTTTAAAGAAGTTAGAGGTGAAGCACCAGTGCCACCATCATGACCAGAAATTAAAACTACGTCAGCGTGCGCTTTACTTACGCCAGCTGCAACGGTTCCAACGCCAACTTCTGCAACTAATTTCACGTGAACTCGTGCATCTTTATTAGCGTTCTTTAAATCATGAATTAGTTGTGCTAAATCTTCGATGGAATAAATATCATGGTGAGGTGGTGGTGAAATTAAGCCAACACCCGGTGTGGAATAACGAACCTTTGCAATCCATGGATAAACCTTTCCACCAGGAAGTTGCCCACCTTCGCCAGGCTTTGCACCTTGTGCCATCTTTATTTGAATGTCATCAGCATTAACTAAATATTCGCTAGTAACACCGAACCGACCAGAAGCTACTTGCTTAATAGCTGAACGACGGGAATCACCATTTGCTTCAGGAATGTAGCGATCTGGATCCTCGCCACCTTCACCAGTATTTGATTTACCACCAAGTCGGTTCATCGCTATCGCAAGTGTTTCGTGCGCTTCAGCAGAAATAGAACCATAGGACATGGCGCCAGTGGAGAAACGCTTAATAATTTCAGAACGACCTTCAACTTCATCGATAGAAATTGCTGGACGCATTCCAGTCTTGAACTCGAATAGACCGCGAAGTGTCATCAAGCGCTTCGACTGATCATCTACCCGGTTGGTATATTTCTTGAAAATGTCATAACGCTTATTGCGAGTTGCGTGTTGCAACGCAAAAACAGTTTCGGGATCAAATAGATGTGGTTCGCCTTCACGGCGCCATTGATATTCCCCACCAATCGGCAAACGTTTTGTGCCAGGGATTTCTCCTCCTGGTGGATATGCAATGTGATGGCGCTTAACAGTTTCTTGCGCAATCATGTCGATTGAAACTCCACCTAATTTTGAAGTCACACCAACAAAATATTCGTCCACAACTTCACGCGAAAGCCCAATAGCTTCGAAAACTTGAGCCCCGGTGTAAGAAGCGATAGTCGAAATACCCATCTTCGACATAACTTTAAGCACACCCTTGCCTAGAGACTTAATTAAGTTTGCAACAGCTTTTTCTGGAGTAATTCCGGTAATGACTCCTTGACGAACTAAATCTTCAGCAGATTCCATAGCTAGGTATGGGTTGATTGCGGCAGCACCGAAACCAACCAAGAGTGCAACATGGTGAACTTCGCGAACTTCACCTGATTCGACGATTAACCCAACTTTGGTACGAGTTTTTTCGCGAATTAAATGATGATGTACCGCAGCAGTTAGAAGTAGAGATGGAATCGGTGCATCTTCGGCATCGCCATCGCGATCTGAAAGAACAATTATATGGGCGCCATCTTTAATAGCTTGTGAAACTTCTTGGCGAATTTCTGTGATGCGATTCGCAAGCGCTTCGCCGCCACCTTGAACTGGGAAAAGTCCACGAACTACGTGAGCAGCAAATCCAGGACGATTTCCATCAGCATTTACGTGGATCAATTTTGCAAGTTCATCATTATCAATTACTGGAAAATCGAGAGCAATTTGACGGCAGGACTGTGGGCCAGGATCTAAAAGATTAAATTCGGGACCTAAAGAACCACCAAGACTTGTTACTAACTCTTCACGAATCGCGTCCAATGGAGGGTTTGTAACCTGGGCGAAGAGTTGAGAGAAATAGTCGTAAAGCAATCTTGGTTTTGCCGATAGAGCAGCGATTGGTGAATCAGTTCCCATAGAACCAAGTGCTTCGCCACCAGATTTAGCCATCGGTGTCAAAATAATTCTTAACTCTTCTTCGGTGTAACCAAATGCACGTTGACGACGCACAACAGATGAGTGCGGGTAAACAATGTGTTCGCGTGATGGCAAGTCTTCTAAGCGTACAAGTCCGGCATCGAGCCACTCGCTATATGGAGCCGCTGTTGCTAACGCATCTTTGATCTCGTCATCTTCAATGATTCGACCTTCTTCAATATCTACCAAGAACATGCGACCCGGTTTAAGTCGGCCCTTGCTCTCAATATCTTCTGGCTTGAAATCTAAAACTCCAAATTCACTTGCTAGAACTACAAGTCCATCTTTTGTAATCCAATAACGAGATGGGCGTAAGCCATTTCGATCCAATACTGCGCCGATTTGTTTTCCATCAGTGAAAGTTATGCAGGCCGGGCCATCCCAAGGTTCCATGATTGTGGAGTGGAACGCGTAGAAGTCTTTACGTGACTGCGACATGGTTGCGTGATTTTCCCAAGCTTCTGGAATCATCATTAATACCGCATGCGGTAGTGAACGGCCACCAAGATATAAAAGTTCTAGAACTTCATCAAATGAGCCAGAGTCGCTACTTGCGTTATCAACGATAGGAAATAGTCGATTTAAATCTCCGGGAATAATGTCACTTTCGAGTAATGATTCGCGGGCACGCATCCAGTTTCGATTTCCACGAACAGTATTGATTTCACCATTGTGGGCGATAAATCTATAAGGATGCGCAAGTGGCCATGACGGAAAAGTGTTTGTTGAAAATCTAGAGTGCACGAGTGCAAGTGTGGAAACCACTCGAACATCAGAGAGGTCTGGGAAAAATTCTTCAAGTTGCCCAGTAGTTAACATTCCCTTATACACAATTGTTCGTGCCGAAAGTGATGGGACATAAAGTGGGAAGCGATGTTCAATCCGTTTTCTAAAGCAGAACGCAAGTCGTTCTAGATCTAAATCAAATTCATTGTTCTTGCCTGCTACGAAAATTTGCTCAAATTTAGGCATAACAGATAGCGCAGTTTTGCCAATTGATTTTGTGTCGATTGGAAGCTCGCGCCAACCAAGAATTTGAAGTCCCTCTTCTTCGGCAATTGCCTCAAGTGCAGGGCGATCGCTAAAAGATTTATCTACAAATATAATTCCAGTCGCGTACTTGCCAACTTCGGGCAATTTAAAATCTACAACTTCGCGGTAGAAACCATCTGGGATACAAATTAAAATTCCTGCGCCGTCACCGCTATCTGGCTCTGCGCCAGTAGCGCCGCGATGTTCCATGTTGCGAAGCGCGGTTAGACCTTGGGAAACAATTTCGTGGGTTGCTTTACGTTTCAACGTTGCAACCATTGCAACACCACAAGAGTCGCGCTCTTGAGCTGGGTCATACAAACCCTGTGCAGTTGGCACTGTTGAAAATAAGGTCACGAAAACTCCTAAAAAATTTTGCTTAGGTGGTTCGGGACAACAATGGCCCAAGAAATTACTGAGTGAAGATTACAGGAAGAAGGATAGCAATCGCGGGTGGATTTATATACCCGTCAGGTGAACCAAAGATCCGATTCCCGCTGTAATTGCCATACCTAGAGAGCCGCCGATGAGAATTCGAATCGTCGTTTTCAGGTAAGGCGAACCCGCAATCCGAGCGCTCAAGACGCCAGTTCCGATTAAACCTAAAAGAGTAAAGACAATTATGCTCATAACCTTTGTGCCAACGGTTGGAGCAAGTGCGCCAGCAAATGGAATAAGTCCACCGGCTGTAAAACTTAGGGCAGAAGCTATAGAGGCTTGAACCGGTCGAGCCTTGGTATGTGGGAATTGCCCAAGCTCATCACGAAGATGTGCAGCAAGGGCATCTTTCTCTGTCATTGCTTGAGCAACCTTTGTTGCTAACTCACGATCAAGACCACGGTTCATATAGATTTCAATTAACTCTTCCAACTCTCCTGCTGGATCAACTGCTAAATGTTCAATCTCTAACAAACGATCAGATTCTTCAATGTCATTCTGCGATCTAACTGAAATATATTCTCCGACCGCCATCGACATTGCTCCTGCTGCGATTCCCGCAGCTCCTGCAGTTATTAAAAAACTATCGGCCCGTGCAGCAGACACGCCAATCATCAAACTTGCAGTAGAGACCAAACCATCATTAGCGCCAAGAACTGCAGCGCGCAACCAACCTGCACGATGAGTTTTGTGATGAGCGTTTCTGCGGTAAACATCCTCTAAAGCCATGGCTTAACCATATCTCTTGACCTTATATCTTCTGGGTATTTCCGGAACTTCCCCTTAAGAAAACTGCCAAAGATCCTATAAACATTAATCCCGATACCCAGAGATTGAGCCGAATTCCAAGAATCAAGTTGGCCTCATCGATTCGAATCGCCTCAATAAAGAATCGACCCAGTGAATACGCCATCACATAGAAGGCGAAGACGGTTCCTGTTCGAGCAAGATTTTTGAAAGATTTCAACCGCAGAATCACTCCTGCAATTACGAAACACCAGATTGCCTCGTAAAGAAATGTTGGATGAAATGTTGTGAAGCTCTCATATCCATTTGGTCGATTATCTATCGGAATTTCCAGCGCCCAGAAGAGGGATGTGGGTCTGCCGAATAATTCACCATTAAACCAATTGCCAAATCTTCCAATTCCCTGGGCGATTAATAAACTAGGAGCAATTGCATCCGCTAATTGGTAAAACGAAAGAGATCTCTTCTTCGCTTTAAAGAAGATGAATGCTGCTAATGCACCAACTGCAATGGCACCCCAAATTCCAAGTCCGCCCCGCCATATTTGCACTGCTTGAATTGGTGAACCATTCTCGCCAAAGTATTTTTGGGGCGAAGTTATTACATGGTAAATCCGACCCCCGATTATTCCAGCTGGAATTACAAAGAAAGCAAGGTCGGAAATTTCATTTGGATTTCCTCCCATTGCTGCATAGCGTCTCTTTGTTAACCAAATAGCAGCAACAATTCCAAGAAGAATTGCTAGCGCGTAGTAGTGAAAAGTAAAAAATCCCAACTCCAAAGTTGAAGAACTCGGAGTTGGGATAAATTTCCTCATTTAGACTTTGCTAATAACAATCCCTAAAGATTATTTGATTCCACCAGCAGCAAGAGCGGCTTTAAATTTAGCCGGATTGTTGTAGTCGTTGTCAGGTGTCTCTCGACTCAATTCCTTACCATTCACGGTAACAGTTGGTGTCGAATTAACATTCTTGACTGCTGCAAACGAAGCACTTGCTTGAGTCCAGTCATCGTAATTTCCATTGCTTACACAATCTTGGAATTTAGCTGAACTTAAGCCAGCCTTAATTCCTAGCATGATCATAAATTCTTTAGAGTATCGACCAGAATTCTCGGCTCCCTGATTCTGATAAATCAGTTCGTGCATCTCAAGGAACTTGCCTTCATCCATCGCACAAGCTGAAGCATTTGCAGCGATTATTGATTCATTAACTCCATTGCTTGAGCGCTCCCCAATAAATGTAAGTGGGTGAAAAACAACTTTAGCCTTCTTCTCTGCAATTACCTTCTTGATGTATTCATTATTTACCGCTTCAAAACTGCGACAAGCTGGACATTGGAAATCTTCCCAGATGTCTATCTGGTTGGTTAACTCTGGATTAAAGACTAATCCTGAACCATCGGCCTTAGAGATTGATCCTGGCGAAGCAACATTCGTTGCGGGCTTCTTATCGAAATAAATGAAAACTCCAGTGATTGTTATAACAAAAACAATCATCCCAATTACGATTGCGCGTAATCCTTTATCGCCTGATTTACCGTTTGCCATTGCATTTCTCCTAGATGTTTAACCAGCTGTTATTTGTCGAAACCTAATTTACCCTGCGGGAAGCGAAATATGTAACCAGCTAATAGCGCAAGTGCAATGTCTCTTGCGATTTCGACTGTGTAAGTCCAAACTGGGAGTTCATTGGTTTCAAGAAGACCGCCCTTCCCAAAACATCCGCAATCTAATGAGATTCCTCGAATCCATGCTTGGCCAATTGCAATAATAAACATGATCATTAGTGAGCCACCTGCAATTGCTGCGAGGCGAACCCAAATTCCAACAATTAGAAATAATCCGATAGCTACTTCAGCAAATGGGAGCACGAACCCAAGGAAATTAGCCAAATCAATTGGCAGGATTTGATATGCCCGAACCGAGGTAGCAGATGCATATGGATCGGTGACCTTCAAGCCGCCTGCAACGAGAAGAACGCCACCAAGAATTAATCTAAATACAAAAGTTAGCCAGGGTTGAAACTTCGTGATCTTCGTTTTGAGGTTCATAGCGTTTAAGTTCATAGCGTGGGATCAATTCCATCATTTAATGCGCTCCAGGAATTTTCTGGTTTGCGGTCATACTTCTTTGATATACCTCGTCTAGATAAGCGCAGAATTAAATAACCGATTACAAAAACTGAGATAAAGAGCAATGACAATTTGAGCATTACAAAGCTACTTCTCTATGGAAACAACTACGCTCACCGGTATGGCAGGCAGCACCAATTTGTTTCACTTGTAACAAAATACAATCGCTATCACAATCGAAAGCTAGAGATAAAACTTCTTGGAAGTGACCAGAAGTTTCGCCCTTAATCCAGAGCGAGTTTCGACTACGGCTCCAGTACGTTGCTCGTTTTGTTTCTAAAGTTTTTTCAAGAGCTTCTTGATTCATCCACGCCATCATCAAAACTTCTTTATTCTCGGCATCCTGCGCAATCGCCGCAATTAATTCACCTGCGGCTAAGCGCTCTGCAATCGAAATTGGGATGCTGGACATGCCTCTATTGTCCACTATTTTCAATCATGCGCGAATTGGGAAACCGTGTTTCGCAAGATCTTTCTTCACATCGGCAATCGTAAATTCACCGAAGTGAAAGACGCTTGCGGCTAAGACGGCATCTGCGCCAGCTTCAATTGCTTGAGCAAAATCTGAAATCTTTCCGGCACCACCACTTGCAATCACTGGGACGCTAGAAATTTTTCGGACCGCCTTTAACATCTCTATATCAAATCCAGATTTGGTCCCATCTGCATCCATTGAATTCAAAAGAATTTCCCCGACGCCTCTAAGAATTCCTTCTTCAATCCAAGCAAGGGCATCTAGACCAGAACTATTGCGGCCACCATGTGTCGTAACTTCGAATCCAGATTTTGTATCTGCTCGTCTGGCATCTACCGATAAAACTAAAACTTGATTGCCAAATCGATCTGAAATTTCATTTATTAAATCAGGTCGACTTATTGCCGCAGTATTGATTGAAACTTTATCGGCGCCTGCTCGTAGTAATTCGTTTACATTTTCGGCACTGCGAATTCCGCCACCTACTGTGAGAGGTATGAATACTTGTTCGGCAGTCTTGCGAACAATCTCTAGAGTTGTTGCGCGCTCTTCGATACTCGCCGAAATATCTAGAAAAGTTAACTCGTCAGCGCCTTCAAGATTGTATTTTTTTGCTAGCTCGACCGGGTCGCCAGCATCAACTAAATCTTTAAAGTTCACACCTTTAACAACTCGGCCACCAGCAACATCGAGGCACGGAATAATTCTCTTCGCTAGCGTCATTTAACTGCTACTTCCAGAGCTTGCGCTAACGAGAAAGCTCCGGAGTAAATTGCCTTACCGACAATCGCTCCTTCAATTCCTAGATTTGTCATAGCTCGAAGATCAATCAGGTCTTGCAGCGCAGATATTCCGCCACTTGCAATAACTGGTGCAGAAGTAGCGACACAAACTTCCCGCAATAATTCTAAATTTGGACCAGAAAGAGTTCCATCTTTGGTTACATCTGTAACTATGTAACGCGAACAACCAGCTGCATCTAATTTTGAAATCATCTCAAAGAGATCACCGCCCTGCTCGGTCCAACCGCGAGTTGCCAAGGTATGACCCCTAACATCAAGACCAACGGCAATCTTCTCGCCATATTGCCCAATTACTTTTGCAGTCCACTCTGGATTTTCGATTGCTGCAGTCCCTAAATTAACTCTGTTGCAACCTGTAGAAAGCGCACGCTTGAGCGAATCATCATCTCGGATTCCGCCAGAGAGTTCTACCTTTATGTCAACGCTGGATATAACTTCTTGAATTAATTCAAAATTACTACCAATGCCAAACGCAGCATCGAGATCAACTAGGTGAATCCAACTTGCACCTGTAGCAGAAAAATCTTGCGCTACTTCTACCGGTAATCCGTAATTGCTCTCTTTGGCCAATTCTCCCTGAAAGAGTCGGACGGCTCGGCCATCTTTGATATCAATTGCCGGCAAAATCTGTAGCTCTGGCAAGGTCATAGAGATTCAACCCAATTGGAAATCAATTTCGCGCCGGCTGCGCCACTTTTCTCTGGGTGAAACTGGGTCGCGACAATAAAATCTTTCTCAACAGCTGCAAGGAAATCTTCGCCATAATTTGAAATTGTGTTTGCGGCGCTCTTAACTGGATCTTTCGCGGCATAAGAGTGCACGAAATAAAATGATTCGTTCTCAACTCCACTGAAAAGTTTAGAATCTTCCGCAGGTGAAACAGTGTTCCAACCCATGTGCGGCAAAATCGGTGCAGTTATTTCACTTATATTTCCTGGCAATATACCCAGGCCGGTTTTTTGAATTTTCTCCGAACTAGAATCAAAAAATATCTGCATTCCAACACAGATTCCGAAAATTGGACGAGCCAGTGCAACTCGCTCTGCAATGATTTCTGCTCCACCAACACTTAGCAATTGATCCATGCAGGCAGCAAATGCACCAACTCCAGGAACTACAAGTGCCCTAGCTTCACGGCAAACCTTTGGATCCTGAGTTACAACAACTTTCTCGGCTGCAATTTGAAAAGCGCGTTCGGCAGAACGTAGATTGCCAGAACCATAATCAAGAATTGCGATCAAAGAACGCCCTTGGTTGATGGAATTCCGGTAACACGATTGTCGATTGCGCAAGCATCACGCAAGGCGCGGGCCACGGCTTTAAATTGTGCTTCAAAAACGTGGTGTGCATTTCGTCCTTCAAGAACACGAACATGGAGTGCGATGCGCGCTTCTGCAACAATCGATTCCCAAATATGGCGACCTAAAGTTGTATCAAAAGTTCCAATTAGTTCAACTATCTCTGGTTGGCGGTGAACTAAATAAGGTCTACCTGAAAGATCAACTGCTGCTTGAACCAACACTTCATCAAGTGGAACCATCGCATCACCAAAGCGACGAATTCCTGCTTTGTCGCCTAAGGCTTCGCGTAAGGCTTGGCCAAATGCAAGTGATGTGTCTTCAACCGTATGGTGGGAATCGACATCAACATCGCCCTTAGTTTTAACAGTTAAATCAAAGCCAGCGTGCTTTCCTAATTGTGAGAGCATGTGATCAAAGAATGGGACGCCAGTATCAATATCGATGGCACCAGTTCCATCTATATTGATTTTTACATCAACGCTAGATTCCTTCGTTGCGCGAACTACGTGTGCGGTTCTCATATCTCTCCTCTTTAGCGTTCTCTTCTGATTAACCTAAAATAATAAGTAATTATGGCCTATGAGATGCGATTGCCGCTAAAAATTGCTGGTTCTCGTCCGGCAATCCAATAGTTACTCTCAAATACCCATCAAGTCCGACATCTCGAACTAAAACTCCATCACTAACTAGCGCCTTCCAGACTGATTTTGAATCGCCAGCGAAGCCGCTAAAGATCAAGAAGTTTGCGCTACTTGGAGAGACTTCGAAACCCAGTTTGGTAAGTTCATTCGCAACCCGATTGCGCTCGGCTATTAGGGCATCAACTTCAGCAAGCAACAACTTTGAATTATTTAGTGCCACCAATGCAAGGGCTTGAGTTGTAGAGCTCAAATGGTAAGGCAATCTAGTTACGAGCATCGCATTCACAACCGCTTCATCACAGACTGCATAACCGACGCGGGCGCCAGCGAATGCAAATGCTTTACTCATGGTTCGGACAACAACAACATTTGGGTATTTTGAAATTAAATTAACTGCCGATTTCTCTTCAGAAAATTCGGAGTACGCCTCATCAACTATGAGCAAACCCTCAATCTGACTTGCTGCAATCGCTAGTTTCTCTAAATCCTCATATGAAGTCGCTGTTCCTGTCGGATTATTTGGTGTCGTAATAAAGGTAATGCCCGGTTTCTTATCGGCAATTACTTGAATGGCTTTATCAACATCTAAATCGAAATTCTTATCGCGGTCATTAGAAATCCATGAAGTTCCAGTGGCTTTAGCAATCAAGGGGTGAACAGAATACGAAGGTACAAAGCCCAACGCTCCCCTGCCCCCACAAGCAAGCATCAGCGTTTGCAATATTTCGTTGCTGCCATTTGCAGCCCAAATATTGGCAACGCTAAATTTATACGATGTAGTTTCATTTATATAGGAAGCTAGCGACGAACGAAGAGCATTTGCATCACGATCTGGATAACGATTTAGATTCTGTAACACCTTAGGTAAGGCCTCAAGCATCTGACTAACAACTACATCAGGTAACTGATAAGGATTTTCATTTGTATTTAGAGCTGTGACATCAGTTATTTGTGGCGCACCGTATGGCTTCAAATCTGCAAGCGCGCTGCGAATCGGTAACCAAGTTGGCCAGCTCGCATTATCTTGATTCGACACTTACTTCTTCCCTTCAAAACGTACGCTCATCGCTTCACCATGAGCCGGCAGATCCTCGGAATTAGCAAGAGTAATTACATTCGCTGCAATTTCAGTAAATGCGCTCTCGTTATATTCAATGAAACTGACACCCTTAAGAAATGTTTGAACCGATAATCCACTCGAATGACAGGCGCAACCACCAGTAGGAAGAACGTGATTTGAGCCAGCTGAATAATCTCCCAACGAAACTGGGGTGAATCTTCCGATGAAAACCGCACCAGCATTTCTAATTTGCTGCGCATCAGATTTAGAATTTTTCGTTTGAATTTCCAAGTGTTCTGCTGCGTAGGCATTTACAACATCTAAACCTTGCCCAACCGAATCAACTAGAACTATCGCTGACTGCACACCCGAAAGTGCAGTACGAATTCGCTCTTCGTGCTTTGTTTTTGAAACCCTGATTTCTAATTCCGCCTTTACCGCATCGGCTAGCGCGACTGAATCCGTGACCAATATCGCTGCCGCAATAACATCATGTTCAGCCTGACTAATCAAATCAGCAGCGACTTCACCGGCAATGGCGCTTTCATCAGCCAAGACCGCGACTTCAGTAGGTCCCGCTTCCGAATCAATCCCGACAATTCCTCGTAATGCGCGCTTTGCTGCCGCAACATAAATGTTCCCGGGACCAGTTACTACGTCAACATTTTCACAAACACCTGCAACTCCATAAGCAAACATTGCAATCGCCTGAGCTCCACCAATTGCATATACCTCATCTACTCCAAGCAACGCACAGGCTGCAAGAATTGTTTGATTAGGTAGGCCACCATTTTCAACTTGCGGTGGTGATGCAACCGCAATGCTTTTAACCTTTGCGATTTGTGCTGGTACAACATTCATAATTACCGAACTCGGATAAACCGCTCGCCCACCAGGAACATAAAGTCCAACGCGATCAACGGGTATTTGTTTGTGCGTAACTTCACCACCAGAAACAACTTGGGTGAAAATTTCGCTTCGAAGTTGGTCAGTATGCGCTTTTGTGATTCGACGAATCGCCTCTTCAAGGGCACTTCTAATTTCAGGGTTGAGATTTTCAAGCGCGCTCTTTATCTCCGCTTTGGGAACTCGAATTGATTTTGGTCTTACTCCATCAAATTTTTCACAGAGATTGAGGAGATCTATTTCGGTTCCAGTCTTAACGGTCTCTAAAATCGGAGAGATACTTGAAAGCGCCGTATCAATATCTAACTTTGCACGCGGAAGTTCGCTGCGATATTGGGCTTTTGATAACGAACGCCCACGAAAATCTACTGTTCTTATGGCGGTGGGATTCACCCGCTAATTCTAATCTAAACCAGACAGTCGGGGCCGAGAATTGCTTTCAAGTCAGCGCTCAAACTTGGTGATGCAGTTACGCGTAAGTCATCGCCGATTTTCATCACCAGACTCTTTCGACCATCATCTAATTTCAAGTGAACTTCGCGCTTTCCGGGGTGTGAGCGAAGAATCTCCTTTATGCGATCGACAACTGGTGGCGTGCATCTCACGGTGTCCATCGAAATAATCAATGGCCCGGTAGGAGCGAGTGAAATATCTGGCAACGACATATCTAGTGCCATAACTTTTACTTGCTCTTCACGTTTATCTACTCGACCGCGAATCACAACGATGCGATCCTCCATCAAATTCATTGAGTGTTGAGTGTATGAATTTGCAAAGAACATCACATCAACGGCGCCTTCCAAATCTTCTACCGTAACAATTGCCCATGAATCTCCGCGTCTAGAAACTTTGCGTTGAATCTGAGTAATTAACCCACCAATCGTGACTATTTGTTCGTGACCAATTAATTCGTCACTAATTTGGCTAATTGGCATATCAGTTGAGGAACGAAGCAAATGCTCTACGCCGAGGAGTGGATGATCAGATACATATAAACCGAGCATCTCTCGTTCATAACTCAGAAGAAGGGCCTTCTCCCATTCTTGATTTGGAATATCAATTTCGACGTTAGTAATTGTGGAGGCCCCGGAACTCATACCACTTCCGAATAGATCGAATTGCCCGATTGATTCTGCGCGCTTAGCTTCCATAACAGAGTCGATTGCTTCTAGATAAATAAGTGTCAAACCCTTGCGCGGATGGTTGAGTGAATCAAAAGCGCCACCTTTGATTAAAGATTCAATCGTTTTCTTGTTGCAAACGTTCGCATCAACTTTTGCCAAGAAATCTCCGAATGATTCGTAACGTCCAGCAACTAATCGATTGGCAACAATGGAGGCAACAACGTTCTCGCCAACATTTCGTATCGCTGTTAGCCCAAATCGGATGTCATTGCCAAGTGGTGTGTAATCTGATTGAGATTCGTTTACATCAGGCGGTAAAACCTTTATTCCCATACGACGACATTCATTCAAATAGAGCGCACTCTTATCTTTATCATCGCGAACACTTGTTAACAACGCAGCCATATATTCAGTCGGATAATTAGCTTTTAGATAGCCCGTCCAATATGAAACCATGCCGTAGCCAGCGCTATGTGCTCGGTTAAATGCGTAGTCCGAGAAGGGAATAAGTGTTTCCCACAATTTATCGATAGCAGATTTCGAAAATCCGTTATCGGTCATTCCCTTTTCGAAGTTAACAAATTCTTTATCCAGAATATCTTTATTCTTCTTTCCCATTGCCTTACGCAAAAGATCGGCGCGACCAAGACTAAAGCCCGCAACTTTCTGCGCGATAGCCATTACTTGTTCCTGGTAGACAATTAGCCCGTAGGTATCCCCTAATATTTCAGAGAGCGACTCAGTTAGTTCTGGGTGAATCGGAACAACTACCTGTCGTTTATTTTTTCGATCGGCATAATCATTATGTGCATTAACGCCCATCGGGCCAGGTCGATAGAGTGCAATAACAGCCGAGATATCTTCGAAGGAATCTGGATTCATTTGACGAAGCAGAGCCCGCATTGGTCCACCGTCTAGTTGAAACACACCAAGGGTTTCACCGCGACCGAGCAATTGATAAGTCTTTACATCATCGAGAGTCAGGGTTTCTAACGCTAAATCAATCCCCTTATTCGCTTTAATATTTAATAAGCAATCATCTAAAACCGAGAGATTCCGAAGACCAAGAAAATCCATCTTTAGTAATCCGATAGATTCGCAGGCACCCATATCGAATTGTGTAATTATTGCGCCGTCCGCTTCGCGACGGTGAATTGGAATTATGTCCAGGAGTGGTTCTTTACTAAGGATTACTCCTGCCGCGTGGACTCCCCATTGCCGCTTCAGACCTTCTAGTCCGCGAGCAGTGTCAACTATTCGTTTTGAGTCTGGATCTAATTCATAAAGAGATCTAAATTCGCCCGCTTCACCATAACGCTCATTAGTTGAATCAAAGACACCAGCGAGTGAAATATCTTTACCCATTACAGAAGGCGGCAGCGCTTTAGTTAATTTGTCACCGATCGCATATGGATAACCTAAAACGCGAGTTGAATCTTTAAGGGCCTGCTTAGATTTGATTGTGCCGTAGGTAATAATTTGTGCGACACGATCTTCACCATATTTGTGTGTGGCATATGCAATCATTTCGGAGCGCCGACGTTCATCGAAATCTAGATCGATATCTGGCATAGAAATACGTTCAGGGTTTAAAAAACGCTCAAACAATAAGCCGTGTTTTATTGGATCAAGTGCAGTGATTCCAAGTGCGTATGAAACCAAAGAACCTGCTGCCGAACCACGGCCCGGGCCAACGCGAATTCCAACACTTCTTGCATGCGAACATAAGTCAGAAACAACAAGAAAATACCCGGGGAATCCCATTTTGATCATGACTTCTAATTCATAATCCAGACGTTCTTGATACTTGGGCTCTACTTTGCCGTCAAGCTTTTCCAACAACCCGATATTTGATTCCTTGCGTAACCAGGAATCTTCAGTTTCGCCTTTTGGCACTGAGTACTGCGGTAATAAATTCTCGTTCTCGCGCATTGTTATATTGCAACGTTCTGCAATAAGAAGAGTGTTGTCGCAGGCTTCCGGGATATCAGAGAATAATTTGCGCATCTCTTTCGCACTCTTTAAATAAAACTCATTATTCTCAAATTTAAATCTCTTCGGATCGGCGAGTGTCGAACCTGATTGAACGCAGAGAAGCGCTTCGTGGGAAGCAGCATCCTCGTGATTCGTGTAGTGCAGATCGTTTGTAGCCAAAAGGGGTAATCCAAGTTCTTTGCCCAACTTCAATAGATCTGCTTTGACTCTTGTCTCAATATCAATTCCATGATCCATGATTTCTAGATAGAAGTTCTCGGCCCCAAAAATATCTCGAAGTTCACTCGCTGCCTGTTTTGCTTCTTTGTATGCACCCATGCGCAGACGAGTTTGAATTTCTCCACCTGGGCAACCGGTTGTCGCAATGAGTCCTTTTCCATATTTAGAAAGTAAATCTCGATCCATCCGAGGCTTGTAGTAATAGCCTTCAAGTGATGCGAGAGAAGATAGTTTAAATAGATTAGAAAGACCTTCATTATTTTCTGCAAGTAGCGTCATATGCGTATAAGCGCCACCACCAGAGACATCATCTTCGCCACCATCAGCCCACTTAACGCGTCGCTTATCAAATCTAGATTCTGGTGCAACATATGCTTCGATTCCGATGATTGGCTTAACTCCGGCCGCTATCGCTTTCTTATTAAATTCGTACGCACCAAAAACATTGCCATGATCAGTAATAGCAATTGCTGGCATTCCTTGATTAGCGACTTCTTTAACTAATTCATCAACACGTGCCGCACCATCGAGCATGGAATACTCGGTGTGAACGTGTAAGTGGACGAAGCCGGAATCAGCGGACATTTAGGTGAGATTACTACTGAGCTTCTGGGAGTTGGCCTTTGGCCAAGATTTCTAGGCAGCGTGTCAGGTCTTGCGGATACTCAGAGAAGAAAGCGATCTCCGAACCTGATGCTGGGTGTATGAATTTTAATTCTCTAGCATGCAACCAAGGGCGAGTTATTTCCAACCGTGAAGCGATTGTGTGGTCGGCACCATATGTCATATCCCCTACAAGCGGATGTCGTAGCGCAGAAAAATGCACACGGATTTGGTGAGTGCGTCCAGTTTCCAATTCTATTTCTAATAGCGATACAGCTGGAAAAAATTCGAGTGCTTTGTAGTGCGTGATGCTTGGTTTTCCATCTGCGACAACTGCAAAACGATAATCTTCCCGCGGATGTCGATCGATTGGTGCATCAATTGTTCCTTCAGTTGGATCCATGTGTCCTTGAACAAGTGCGTGATACACCTTAGTAACTGTTCGATCACGAAATTGTTGTTTCAAGTTGCTGTATGAATTCTCGTTCTTCGCAATAACCATTAATCCAGTGGTGCCAACATCCAATCGATGCACAACGCCTTGACGCTCAGCTGCGCCACTCGTTGAAACTTGATAACCAGCAGCAATAACACCACCGATTACCGTCGGTCCGCGCCATCCCGGGCTTGGGTGCGCAGCCACTCCAGCTGGCTTATCAATGACAATTACATCTGAGTCATCATAAACAACTTTGAAATCCTCAATTGGTGTTGCGGTCAACTTTGCTTCACCTGCAATTGCAGGCATCGTTATTTCTAAGTAGTCATCAGTGTTAACGCGATCTGATTTTGTGAGTGATTTACCCTTACGGCTAACTTCATTATTCTCAATTAAAGTCACAATGGTTGATCGTGATAGTCCTAGCAACCTGGAAAGCGCGGCATCTACCCGTTCTTGATGTAGACCCTCAGGTATTGAAACAAACCTGACTTCGCGTTCCAGTTTATCTTGACTCATTTTGTAACCAATCTTGGGGGCACTTTTTTCCAAATTAAGTTAACAATCAGCAATACCCCTACTACAACAGCACTGTCAGCGATATTAAATGTAGGCCATGATAAAACTGAGATCCAGTCAACAACCGCCCCTTGCAATCCATACGGTTCGCGAAATATACGATCGGACAAATTTCCAAAGATGCCACCTAGAACTAAGCCAAGTCCAAGCGCCCATTTAATCGAATCTATTCGCGAGGTAAAATACAGAATTCCTGCAGCGACCACCATGGAAAATCCTGACAGAAAAATAGTTGCATTCGTAGCAATACTAAATGCCGCCCCAGTATTAAAAACTAATTGAAATTTAAATAAATTGCCAAAGATTTCAAATGGCTCTTCGATTAAGTATTTTACTGCGGCATACTTTGTTGAGTAATCTGCTAGAAACACCAGGAAAGCCGTCACTGCCAACTTCCGTCTGACTACTGCATTCAGCGTCGTTCCTCTTTTTGCTTACATGACATGCAGAGTGTTGCGCGTGGAAATACTTGAAGGCGCGCCTTGCCAATAGAATTTTCGCATTCTTCGCAGCGGCCATAACTTTTATTATCAATTCGCTCTAAAGCTCTTTCGGTTTGAATAACCATATCTCGAGCATTGTAAACAAGAGACATTTCATGTTCGCGTTCGAAGGTTTTAGTTCCAGCATCCGCCTGATCATCGCCAGCGCCCATGCCTTCTGCATTAATTAGATCCTCCATGCCACTTTCCACTTCAGCAAGTTCAGCACGCAATCTAATTAAATCTTTTGAAAGCTCCCCACGCATCGCCTTCATCTCTGTAGCAGTCCAATTTTCGACACCCTCAGAAATAATTAGCGGAGCAGGCGCTCCTTTAATCGGCTTAAGTCCGGTTCCTTTTTTAATTGATTTGTTCGGACGCGGTGGCGGAAGCATCGTCAATCGGCGCTCTTCGACCAATACCTCAGTCACTGCAACTTCATTAGGGGTAACGGTGATAGTTGTTGAATCTCCCTTTGTCGTACTTTGAAGCTTCGCAGGGAACGGCTTGCCAACTACTTTTTTCGCACTCTTAGCCAATGATGGTTTAACAATATTTGGTGAACGTTTAGCCGGAGCAGCTTTTTTGGCTGGGGCTTTTTTAGCTATTTTTTTGGCTGGCGCCTTCTTGGCAACCTTTTTGGAGATTTTTTTGACAACTTTTTTTGCAGGTTTCTTCGCTGCCTTCTTTGTTACCTTTTTGGCTGCAATTTTCTTTGCCACGGATCCACCAGTCTGTTGAAAATCTATAGTTTTGCGCGATTTTGACACGCAAGGCGGACAGATTAGAACCTTAAGTGCATAAACACCAACTTCGCCGCGCTAGAATTTCCCTCGACTCAGAACAAGGCGCGGATGAGGCCATCACCTCGGAGCCTGCCAGAAGAGCCAACTGCTTACTTCAAGGGATATTAAGCAGATGGGGTAGAACTAGCGCTGAGTTGTTTAGCAAAAAGTGGTGTGAAATATTTTCACACAAGGCGGGTGGTACCGCGGTGGATTTCTCACCGTCCCTCCAAATTATTCAGAGAACAGAAGTTTTCTGGACTTAATTTGAGAGGCGTTAATTAAATGTCAACGATTAAATCACTAGCACCGCAGATTAATCTGCCTGCCGTTGAACATCAGATTCTCTCGTTCTGGGAAACTCAAGAAATTTTTAAGAAAACCATTAGCGCGCGCGATGGCCAGCCAAACTGGACATTTTATGAAGGCCCACCAACTGCAAATGGAAAACCAGGAACTCATCACATCGAGGCTCGCGTATTTAAAGATTTGTTTCCCCGTTATCAAACGATGAAGGGCAATCAAGTAATCCGCAAAGCCGGATGGGATTGTCACGGACTTCCAGTTGAAATTGCAGTCGAGAAACAACTTGGTTTTAGTGGCAAAGGTGATATCGAAAAATACGGGATCGCTAAATTTAACGATCAGTGTCGAAATTCTGTGCAGGAACATGTTGGCGAATTCACTGCAATGACTCGTCGCATGGGTTTCTGGGTTGATTTCGATGAAGCGTATTGGACGATGTCTAGTGAATATGTCGAAAGTGTTTGGTGGTCGCTGCAGCAAATTTGGAAGAAAGGGTTATTGATTCAGGATTATCGAGTTGCGCCATACTGCCCGCGATGTGGCACTGGGCTCTCTGACCACGAACTTTCGCAAGGCTACGAAACTATTAAGGATCAATCTGTCTACGTAAAGTTCCAAGCTACCTCTGGCAAGCTAGCTGAGCTAAATGCGAGTCTTTTGGTTTGGACAACTACGCCATGGACCTTAGTTTCCAATACCGCGGTTGCAGTAAATCCAAAGATTGAATATCAAGTTATTGAAATCACCCACGAAGAAAAGACTGAAAGATTAGTAGTTGCGACAAACCTTGCTGCCGTACTTGGTGAAGAACGTAAAGTACTTGCCACATTTACTGGTGCCGAACTAGAACACACAAAATATGTCGCACCTTTTGATTTGGTAGAAATTCCAGATGCTCACTACATCGTTCTAGCCGATTATGTGACAGTCGAAGATGGAACCGGTCTGGTTCACCAATCCCCTGCCTTCGGCGCAGATGACTTTGCAGTTTGTAGAAAATATGGCTTACCTATTGTGAACCCAATTGCACCTGATGGGCATTTTTTGCCTGAACTTAATTTAATTGGTGGGGTATTTTTCAAAGATGCAGATAAACCTCTAATCAAAGATCTCAAATCCCGAAGTTTATTGTTTAAGCAGCAACAGTATGAACATTCATATCCTCATTGCTGGCGCTGTCACACCGCCCTTATGTATTACGCGCAACCATCTTGGTATATCCGAACAACTGAGATTAAAGAAGCCTTACTTAGAGAGAATGCCAACACAGATTGGCACCCAGAAACAATTAAAACTGGACGCTATGGCGATTGGTTAAATAACAATATCGATTGGGCAATTTCAAGAAATCGATACTGGGGAACGCCACTTCCAATCTGGCGCTGTGAAAACAAGCATGAGATCTGCGTAGGTTCTCTCGCAGAATTAGGCCAGCTCTCTGGAACAGATCTTTCAAAGACAGACCCACACCGACCTTTCGTCGATGACATAACAATTAAATGTGAGCAATGCAGCGAGACAATGTCGCGCACTCCTGAAGTAATTGACTGTTGGTTTGATTCTGGTGCAATGCCCTTTGCGCAATGGGGCTATCCGCACAAAGAAGGTTCTATTGAGAAATTTAAAGCCTCGTATCCTGCCGACTTCATCGCCGAAGCAATTGACCAAACTAGAGGTTGGTTTTACACCCTCATGACTATCGGAACATTGGTATTCGATAAAAGTTCTTACGAGACAGTTTTATGCCTTGGTCATATCTTGGATAAAGATGGTCGCAAGATGAGTAAGCACTTGGGAAATGTATTAGAACCTATGTCGCTTATGGATCAACATGGCGCAGATGCAGTTCGATGGTACATGTTGGCTGCTGGATCGCCATGGAGTGCCCGCCGAGTTGGGCATGACGCTATAACTGAAGTTGTCCGTAAAACTCTGTTAACTTACTGGAATACCGTCTCTTTCTTCACGTTATATGCCAAAGCATCTGATTTTAAATTGACCGGACTTTCAAAAGACACTTCGACAATGGATCGATGGATCCTCTCCGAGTTGAATGACTTAATTGCAAAAGTAGATGATGCATATGCAAACTATGACTCACAAATTGCCGGAAGTTTAATTGGCGAATTTATTGACGACCTATCCAATTGGTATGTGCGCAGATCGCGCCGCAAATTCTGGGATGGCGATAGCGTAGTATTGAATACGCTCTATCACTGCTTGAAAGAGCTAACTAAAGTTATGGCTCCAATGGTTCCATTCATTACTGAACACGTATGGCAAGAGATGATTCGTAATTTGGAACCTACCGAAAGCGAATCAGTGCACTTGGCTAATTTCCCAATTAGTAACAAATCCGCGATAGATGAAAAGTTGTCCAAATCTGTTCGCTTATCTCGCAGACTAGTAGAACTCGGACGTGCTGCTCGAGCCGAATCAAAGATAAAGATTCGCCAACCTTTAGCACGCGCACTTGTAGCAGCTAGCGGCTGGGATGCAATGGACCATGAAATCCGTTCTCATATTTCAGATGAACTAAACGTAATAAGCCTCGATGAGATTGCTTCAGCAGGGGCCGATTTAGTTAGCATCTCAGTTAAGGCTAATTTCCGAACCATCGGTGCAAAATTTGGCGGCGAAGTTCAAGCTATTGCAAAGGCAATTGCGGCCAGTGATCACAGTGCTTTAGTGGCAACAATTAGAACTTCTGGAAGTGCTGAAATTGCGCTGGATGGTGGAACAAAAGCCACAATCGATCTTGAGGATTTAGTTATAACTGAAACCCCTAAGGCTGGCTGGTCGGTATCTAGTCACAGTGGTGAAAGTGTGGCGCTTGATTTAACGCTTACTCCAGAGTTGATCGAATCTGGATTGGTTCGCGAAGTTATACGCGCTATTCAAGAAGAGCGAAAGCAATCTGGCTTTGAAATCAGCGACCGGATATCTGTGCGATGGGGTGCCAATCCACAAGTAACAACTGCAATCACAAAGAACCTTGAAATTATTGGCGAGGAAACTCTTGCCACAAAATTCGAGAATGTATCTGGAAAAACTGATGATGCAAACGAACTAGGACTTTGGCTAGAACTTATTAAGAATTCTTAAAGACTGGCAGCGACAGTTGAGAGAAGGCCCGAAAGAAGTTGAGCGCCGAAGAAAATCACAATGAAGGATAGATCCAATGCCACTGGGCCTAAGCGAAGTGGTGGTACGAATCGTCGAACAAAATTAACTATTGGATCAGTTATCGCAAAAATAAACTCTGCTAGAGCTAACACAATGCCTTTGGGGCGCCACGAGGGACGGAAGATTCTGACGTAATCTAAAATTAGACGGCCAACAAGAGCAAGAATAAAAATATTTAGAGCAGTATCCAGCAAACGAAATAAAAGACCCAATTAAATATCAGCTCTGGTTAAAGAAGCTTGCTTGTGCAGCTGCTGTTTTGTCTTCGTTGCTAACTTTCACATTTGGTGGCGTTAGCAGAAAAACTTTAGAAGTAACTCTTTCAATACTTCCGTAATGTCCAAAGACTAATCCTGAAGCAAAGTCAATCATCCGCTTGCGTTCTGATTCTTCCATATCACTCAAATTCATAATTACTGGTTGTCCTAAACGATAGTGCTCACCAATTCCACGAACATCGCTATACATACGTGGGTGCAGAGTAACTATGTGATCAACAACCACATTCGCGTTAGCAGAAAGAGTTGGCGCACTTTGTAAATATGAAGGTGCCTGCGCAACTGCAGCTGGTGCAGATCGAAGTGGACGACTGAAACGAGATTCTGTTTGCGCCACTATTGGAGTAGATAGACCGTTTTCTTCGTCATCTACAAGTCCAAGAAAGTTCGCTGCTTTTCTAAATGCATTAGTCATGGGTTAAGCGTAATTTATGGACTAGCGAACTCCGAGTATTTGGCTACCTATGCGGATATGTGTCGCGCCTTGGGATATGGCTGCTTCGAAATCATTGCTCATCCCGGCCGAGATTTCCCAGGTATTTGGGTGGGTTTTTATTACCGTTTCTGAGAGCGTTTTTAATCGTTTGAATGCTTCCAAAGGTGGTTCGTCCAAGGGGGCAACAGCCATTAAACCTCGAACATTCAAATTTGCTAGAGCTGTTACTTCACCCAAAAAATCATGAAGTTGCTCTGGATTTACTCCCCCGCGGCCAGGCAAGTTATCTAATGAAACTTGAACAAAAATTTCTTTACTTGCCACCAGCGAGCTCAATTTCTTGGCGTGCGAAATATCGTCAATCGAATGTATTACATCTGCCCAAGCAGCGATTGATTTAAGTTTGTTGCTCTGAATTTGACCTTGGAAATGCCAATTGCAATCCCCTGGTAATTCTGAAAACTTCACCGAACCTTCTTGGTCCCGATTCTCTCCAAAATCACGTACTCCAAGTTCATACAGAATCTTTACATCAGTAACAGGGAAGGTTTTTGTAACGGCAATTAGCGTTATTTCTTCTGGGCTTCTACCGGCACTTTCGGCAGCGCTAACTATTCGGGCAGTTATCGCTTGTAAATTCGCGGAAATTTCTGCGTCTCGACTACTCATAAAACAATTACCCCAACATTTCGCCCGGTAATCCCATCACGACGATAGGAGAAGAAATTTGAGTCATGCGCAGTGCAGATTTCTATATCGGAAACTTCAACACCTTGAACAGACAATTGTGACCGCGCAGCTCGCTTCAGATCCAAGCAATGTGTCTCGGTATTAGTTGCTAGCTCTGCGTTGTGGGATATCGCATCTAAGTACATTGGAAGATCAACTTCATAGCACCTGCTGCAAATAGCAGGTCCAATAGTTGCTACTAAGTTATCGCCACCTAGTGCTCGCATTCTAGAAATAGTTTCGGCAATGATTCCGTTCAGTATGCCTCTGCGCCCAGCGTGAATGGCACCTACTATTTTTGAACCTTTAATTAAAATTGGTAGGCAATCGGCGCATAGAACTGCCAACGGCAAACCCGCCTGACGAGTGATTAACGCATCGGCCGTAACTGGCGAATTCGAATTCGAATCAACTTCGATAACTTCATTGCCATGAACTTGATTCATAAAAATCGGTGATATCTGACTGAGCAACTTCTTTAGAATTTTACGATTATTTTCGACTGCGAGTGCGGTATCTCCTACATGGTCCCCAAAATTAAGGGAACCGAATTCTCCTTGAGATACCCCGCCATGGCGCGCAGAAAACAATATTTGCGCCATTACTGCTCTCCGTTGATCTGCGAAGTTACTTCATGAAATCTGGAATATCGATATCGTCTTCGGATACCAAGTCTTCGAAAGTGATTCGCTTTCGCGGATTGTTGCCGGTTGATATTGAAACAGTTGGCACATCTAGCGCCACTGCTAATGGATCGTTAGATGCAATCGGGTCAGCATTTCCTGAGAGAGTTGCCGCATTAATGCTAGGAACTGAAACTCGCTTTGGTGCTCCGCCATCAAACCCTGCAGCGATTACCGTAACGCGAACTTCATCGCCTAGTGCATCGTCGATTACTGTTCCAAAAATAATGTTCGCATCTGGGTGTGCTGACTGAGCAACCAATTCAGCGGCTTCGCTCAATTCAAATAGGCCAATATCTGAACCGCCTGCAATAGAAAGCAATACGCCATGTGCACCATCTATTGATGCTTCAAGTAACGGGCTAGAAATTGCGAGTTCCGCTGCACGTGTTGCGCGAGCTTCGCCTCGAGCAGAGCCAATACCCATAAGTGCTGATCCGGCACCAGACATAACACTCTTTACATCTGCGAAGTCCAAGTTGATGAGTCCTGGAGTTGTAATCAAATCTGTGATTCCTTGTACGCCAGAGAGAAGAACTTGGTCTGCACTTCTAAATGCTTCTAACTGACTAATTGAACGATCAGATATTGCAAGGAGACGATCGTTTGGAATAACAATTAAAGTGTCAACTTCATCACGCAAAAGTTCAATACCTTCATCGGCTTGTGCAGTGCGTCGCTTACCTTCGAAGGTAAATGGTTTTGTTACAACACCAACCGTTAGCGCTCCTAAATCTTTTGCAATCTTTGCAACTATTGGTGCGCCACCAGTTCCAGTGCCACCACCTTCACCAGCAGTTACGAAAACCATATCTGCACCGCGAAGCATCTCTTCAATTTCTTCAGTGTGATCGAGTGCTGCTTGTCTTCCAATTTCTGGAGCTGCACCTGCACCAAGACCACGTGTTAACTTTCTTCCAATATCTAATTTCACATGTGCATCACTCATTATTAATTGTTGCGAATCAGTATTGATTGCAATGAACTCAACACCTTTTAGACCGGCTTCAATCATTCGATTGATTGCATTAACACCGCCGCCACCAACTCCAACAACTTTGATGACTGCTAAATAGTTCTGTGGTGTAGCCACAATCTGCCTCTTTCTAAACCCTAAATCTCTACTTGAGATTTATGTGATACTCACTAAGTGGTAAAACTATGCGTGTTCACACTCTCAATCAACGACCGACACGAAGTAAAAACTTTTAATTAATTATTAAAAATCTATCGAAATGCTAGTTCGATATTGATTCACTATTGCTTCACGATTGGCGAATTAGCAATCGTTAAATCAACCTGCGTAATTTTCTTATTCTCGGGAAGGCGCAAAAGACCCTTTAAAACATTGGCTTTAACGGTTATATCGGCTGGCGTATTAGCACTCCCCCAATTAATTCTGAGCTCCGGCTTCCGCAAATTTGTGGACATTGTGATTGTCCCGTCGGTCGTAATCTCCAAACTAGTCAAAGTGGCCAGTAGATCGGCCGGAAGATTTGCCACAAAAGTAGCGATTAATTGTCGAGACTCTTGTGAATCAGAGCTTCTTCCAGCCAGAGAGATTTTGGCCAATTTGGTGAAACTTTGTGGACTTGAAAACTCTTTACCATCACTTGCCAAATAGATAGGGGTGCTCGTTTCTTGACCGTTCTTTGTGAAGACGGCCACCGGAATTCTCGGCTCAATTTGAACTGTAACTTTTCCACTCCACCAATTTCTTGTGACCTTTGCGGATTTAATCCAAACAAGATCCTCAATTAGATTCTCTTCACTTCTAGGATTGATTCTGGCAAGTGGTTGGTTGATGACCAAATTCGAATCTCCTGATACAAGTTGGGTTGAGATAAGTTTTTGCTGATTTGTTCCCTTGATTTCAATCGCATCCACTGCAATCAGCGTCGACCAACCTAAACCGTAAATTAAGCCACTAAGAATTAGTATTACAAGCAACGAGCTAAGTAAACGATTGAATCTAATTCGCAATTTTATCTTCTAGCGTCTGCAAAATAAGAGGCACGAGTAAATTAACATCGCCAGCGCCCAAAGTAATAATTAGATCTCCCGGTTGCGCGGCCGCCACAGCAGCGCTAACTACTTCAATCATTGATGGTTCGAAGGTCACTTGGCTTGCAGACATTTTATTTGCAATCAAAATCGATGAAACTCCTGGAATAGCTGGCTCACTTGCAGCATAAACTTCCAACAAAAATACCTGATCTGCAATTGCCAAAACTTCTGCAAATTCTGAGACAAACATTGCCGTTCTTGAGTATCTGTGCGGTTGAAAAATTGCTATTACCTTGCCAGTTCCTGCAAATCTTTTGGCAGTTTCCAAAGTTACTTTTACCTCAGTTGGATGATGGCCGTAGTCATCGATGACTGTTATGCCATTGGAAATTCCTCGATTTTCGAACCTACGCTTTGCCCCACTGAAATGGGCCAACCCCACTAAAAGTTCGGCTGCTGGAGCACCCAATTTGAGTGCGGTAGCCAAGGCTGCTGTGGCATTCTCAATATTGTGGCTGCCAGGAATGGACAATGAAAGTTCGCCCAAAACTTTCCCTAATTTTGTAATGCGCGCATGAGTTTGTGTTGGCTGTAACGAGACATGTGAAATTGCGTAGTCTGCACTCTGGCCATATGTAATTATTTCAATATCAGTTCGAGTGATTCTTGCAAGCAAATTAATTACGCCTGGGCTATCAATACCTGCAACTAGGAACCCACCGGGCTGGATTGATGAAACAAACTCAAGAAATACCTGATTGACCGCCTCGATATCTGGGAAGTGATCAACATGATCCAGTTCGATATTTGTGATGATTGCACCAAAAGGTTTATATGCTAAAAATGAACCATCTGATTCATCGGCTTCTGCCACGAAAATTTCACCAGAACCTAAATGCGCATTTGTTCCGCCTCGGTTAATCATTCCGCCAATGGCAAACGACGGGTCTAAGCCAGCTTGTTGCAAGGCGACCGTTAACATTGAAGTTGTAGTTGTTTTGCCGTGAGTGCCCGCGACTGCTACCGATTTAGATTCAGACATGAGTAGAGCTAGCGCTTGTGCACGCGAAAGAATTGTTAAGCCTTTAGTTTTTGCTGCAGCTAATTCAGGATTAGATTGATCTATTGCGCTTGAAACAACCAGCACATCGGCAGCTCCTAAATTGCTGGCTTGATGTCCAATAAAGACATCCGCACCCAAAGTTTTTAGACCTGACAAAACTGCTGAATCTTTTGCATCTGAACCAGAAACACTAATTCCTCTAGCCAGCATAATTCTTGCAATGCCGCTCATTCCTGCTCCACCAAGACCAATAAAGTGGATCTGCTTATCCGCTAAATCAGAGAGCTTCATCTTTTAATTCTAGACAATTGTTTTAGGATCATCTTCCCGATTACCTCAGCAGCGGGAACGCTACTTGTTTGGCTACGCTTTAGGTTCCATTGGTCGGCCGCTAGGGCGAGTGAATCAATATTTGAAATTAACCAGTCGGCTGTGAACTCTGAGTTCAGACAGATTCTTGCCGCACCTTTCTCAATTAAATCTGCAGCATTAGCAACCTGTTCCCCATTTCCAATAGGTAACGGAACGATTAAGGCATACGAGTTTGCGGCATCTAATTCTGCGCAAGTTACCGCGCCGCCTCTTGCTATAACCAAATCGCTAGCAACATACATATCTGACATGTTAGATATATAGGCCAGTGGCGCATAACCCGACAACGAATTCGGTAATTGATTGCCTTTACCAAGACTATGAATCACATTGAAGTCACGCTTCAAAAGTTCAGGTAGGGCTTCTGCCAAAGCAGCATTCATAGATTTAGCGCCTTGGGAACCGCCGAAAAACAAAATGGTTCGCTTGCTGCGATCAAGGCCAAGTTCCCGATAGGTCGCATCCCATTTGGCAGAACGATCTGATTTACTCAAGTTAGAGATTGCAAAAATTTCGTCACGAATTGGCATTCCTACCATCTTCGCTGAGCTCCAGTTTGGATTCAATTTCGAAGTACTTGAGAAGGCAGTCAACACTTCATCTGAAAACTTTGCGCCCAATCTATTCGCCCAACCTGGAATTGCATTTGCTTCATGAATGAGAAGTGGAACGCCACTAAATCGTGCTGCTAGGTAACAAGGTGCGCTTACATATCCCCCGAAACCAATTACCAAATCTGCGCTAGAAACTATGCGTCTAGCTTGTAACACTGCAGTGATAAAAGTAAATGGCCAGAGAAGTGAACTCAAACTAAAGCTGCGAGGAATTGGCGCCTTTAGAATTAAATGTAGTTTCAATCCAGCTGCAGGAACTAAATCCATCTCTATCCCGCTTTTAGTGCCAACAAACTCACAAGTGACATCTTCGCTATTGGCTAATAGCCAGTTAGCGACGGAAAGCGCGGGTTCAACATGGCCTGCAGTTCCTCCACCAACTAATAACACTCGATACATTACTTTGCCGCCCTACGTGCTGCACGGGCTGCCTTGAAATCTGGTTCGCGGCTTGCGACATTTAGAACAAAAGATATTGCTAAACAATTGGCTACCAATGAAGAACCGCCATAAGAAATGAATGGAAGCGTTACGCCAATAACCGGAATAATCCCAACGACCGTCATTAGATTGACTAGAACTTGAAGGATTATCCAGCAACCGATACCAGTCACGACATATTTTTGGAATAGATCTTTGGTAGTTATCGCAACGCGAAAGATTGCATAAATCAATAATGCGAAGAGAATTACAACAGTTAAAGTTCCAAGAAGTCCAAGCTCTTCGCCAATTACTGAAAAAATAAAATCCGTATGAGCTTCCGCAAGATTTGCCCACTTCTGTTTACTCGCACCAATTCCAACTCCAAAGAGTCCCCCACTAGCCAAACTCATAAGGCTATGTGCTGGTTGCCAGCCTGCTAACTTGTAAACCTCAGGGGCGAATGGATCTAGGACCGCAGTAAATCTACGTAGTCGAGCGGGATTAGTTACAGCTAAGGCGAGCCCGCCGACGCTGAAAATTGCTGAGATCGAAAGCAGTACTTTCAAATCTATTCCCGAGATAAACAACATTCCGAAAACTATTCCGGCCACGATTATTGCTGTTCCCAAATCTCGTCCAAGTAAAATTAAAATCAAGAAACCTACTGTGCCTATCGAAACCATTCCTACTGCATTAGATTGCAGGCCCTTTGCCTTACGCTCTAAATGCTTGCGTAATTGCAGCGCGCAGTAGAGAATTAATGCAAGTTTGGCAAATTCACTTGGTTGCAGAGTGAAAGGTCCGATTGGTATCCAATTTCGATTTCCATTTATATTCTGTCCGAAAATTATTGGCAAAATTAAAGCTACAACGCCAATAGGAAGTGCAGTACGAGCCAGGCTCTCCCAATGGGAAAGCTTCATTTTCATAGTCACGTAGGAGATGAATATTCCAAAAACTAGAAAAAGAAGTTGCTTCAAAAAGATTGCGAAGGTATTTCCACTCTCCGAGAGCGAAGTTACAGATGATGCAGATAAGACCATCAATAGACCCAAGCCTGCTAAGGCTCCGGTGCTCCCAAGAATTAGCAGATAAGAAGCAGTCGGCTTCGAAAGAAAATTTGCATATACCTTGCCGTGACTCTTCATCTGTTTTTTCAATTGGCGACCAACTTTTTAACAGATTCGGCAAATAAATCTCCACGCTGGGCGTAGGAAGAGAATTGATCCATCGATGCACATGCTGGCGCAAGAAGGACGGTATCCCCCATCGTTGCGATATCTCGGGCGCAGGTAACAACTTTATCCATTAGATCATTTGGACCAGTGGTATTTGAAATTTCATAAAGCGCAACATTGGGAGCATGTTTCTTAAGAGCTGCGGCGATTATGTCGCCATCCTTACCAATAATGATTGCTGCTTTAATTCTAGATGCGGTGCGGAGGACTAAATCATCCATCTTCGCACCCTTGGCTAAGCCACCTGCAATCCAAATATTGGAGAGATGAGAAAGCAGTGAAGCTGTTGCAGCATGTGGATTTGTAGCCTTCGAATCATTTACCCAATCAACTCCATCTTTTGTTAAAACATTTTGAAGCCGATGTTTATCAAGTTTAAAGTTAGAAAGTCCATTCTTGATCAGTGGATGGGCTACTCCGATTGCTAACGCTATTCCCGCAGCAGCCATTGCATTTGCTACGTTGTGTGGGACGGCTGGTTTGATATCTGATATTTCTGCAATTACTTCAGCCGCATCTGCAGATGTCACAAATGCCCGATCAATAATTAATTCCTCAACGATTCCAACCTCGCCCGACTGCGGAGTATCAAACCCAAAGAATATTTTACGACCACTCCAGCTAGCGCCACGAAGAATAATCTCTGGATCATTGAGATTCAATATCGCAGTTTGAGTATGAGCGAGAAGTTTTATTTTTGCATTTGCATATTCATCGAAACTGCCATGCCAATCAATATGATCTTGCGCGATATTCAAAATTGCTACAGCTTCATATGTAGGAAGCGAACTCCAACTTATTTGGAAAGATGAAAGTTCAAGAGCTAAAACTTTGAACTTTTTATCACTTGTCACTGCTTCTACGGCTGTAGTGCCGACATTTCCACAAGCAATCGCTGAAACCCCTGCCGCAATGAGAATTGATTCGAGCATTTGGATGGTTGTAGTTTTCCCATTTGTTCCAGTCAAAGCCACCCACTTTTGATCGGGATTAATCTCCGATTTAATCTTCCATGCAAAATCTAATTCACTAATTATTTCAACGCCATTAGCCTGCAAGCCTTGGATTAATTGATGTTCTGGCTTCCAGCCCGGCGAAACTATTGCTAACTGGTAGATCGAAGAATCGGCAAGGGTTGTCAGAACTTTCAAGCTTGGATCATTAGACTCGACTTCATCAAAGATTTCAAAATTAGAATTTATGCTCTTTAGATAATTGGACAACGCCTTACCAGTTGTACCAGCACCGATAATTAAAATTTTTTTAGCTTTTAACTCCGCGATGTAAGACATTACTGGGAAACTACCCATTGCCCATAGAAGAGACCTAACCCGGCTGCAACGCTCATTCCTGCCAAAATCCAGAATCTAATTACAATCGTGACTTCGCCCCAACCCAACAATTCAAAATGATGATGAAGTGGTGCCATCTTGAATACTCGCTTACCACCAGATAATTTGAAATATCCAGTTTGAATTATCACTGAGAGCGTAATTAGAACGAAGAGTCCACCAAGTGCAGCAAGTAGAGCTTCTACACGTAATACAACGGCTATTCCAGAAATTGCGCCACCGAGTGCAAGTGAACCCACATCACCCATAAATATTTTTGCTGGTGCAGCATTCCACCAAAGGAATCCCGCACATGCTCCTGCTAATGCTGCAGATAAAACTGCCATATCCAGGGGATCTCTGACGTTGTAACACTGAGGGATATCTGAAATTGCACAACTTTGTCCGAACTCCCAGACACCAATCATAATGAAAGCTAAGAAGGTCATGATTGCGGCGCCTGAAGCTAAGCCGTCTAATCCATCAGTTAGATTCACGCCATTGGAACTTCCTAAGACCAGAAAAATAACCCAGATAATTACAAAAACCACACCAAGCTTTAGTGAAGTATCGCGAACACCAGAAAAATAAGTTGATATCGGTGCCAGACCAGTTTCGTCTTTGAAATGTAATCCAGAATATGCAAAACCCGCCGCAACAATTGCTTGTCCGAGAAGTTTCTGTTTCGCAGTTAATCCCGTTGATTGTTTTCTAGAAATTTTTAGCCAATCATCTAGAAAACCAACTAAGCCCAGGCCAACAATCAGCGCGATTACTAAAATTGCTGATGCCGTAATTCCAACGCCAGTAAGCAAATGGCTTGCAAAATAGGCGATGATTGATGAGCTAATTAGAACAATTCCACCCATTGTTGGAGTGCCGCGTTTTACATGGTGGCTCTTTGGGCCATCATCTCTGATCATCTGTCCAATGCCGCGTTTAGCAAGAATTCGAATTAGCGAAGGCGTGAAGATGAAACTCAGCAAAAGCGAGAGCGCTCCAGCAAAAACTATGCCCTTCACTGAGTTACCTCCCCTAATTTCTCTTTAATTGAATCTGCGAGCAAATTAAATTCTTCAGAACGTGATGCTTTCACTAATACAACATCGCCAGGAGCAAAATGTTCAACGATAGCCATTGCGTCTGATTTTGATTCAAAATAATGCACTTCGCCTGCGCCCCCATCATTTTTTTGATCCAAATCAGCAAGAAAATCTTTGATTCCGACCGCTACCAAATTATCGATACCGATCTCAGACGCGAGTCTGCCAATCGCAGCATGTTCGATGGTGGATGACTCGCCGAGTTCTTGCATCTTGCCCAATATCGCCCAACTTACGCCCCCGGTTTCCTGCGAAATCAGAGCCAGGGTTCGAAGAGCTGCTGCAACGCTCTCTGGATTCGCGTTATAAGAATCATTAATCAAAGTTACTTCACCCATTTGAGATATTTCCATGCGCCATTTGCTGGCGTTTTCAGCAGTTGAAAGAGCGGCCGAGATGGTCTCAATTGGAATGTTAAGTGCGGTGGCTACTGCTGCAGCAGCTAATGCATTTGCAATTTGATGCATACCAATAAGTTGCAAACTAACAGCTGCCCTACCATCCGAAGTTACTAGATCGAAATGGGCCCGTCCCTCACGCACTTCAATATCGGCGGCTCGGACTTCACATTTTTGGCTCTCACCGAAGAGAATTCTTTTTACACCTGTTGGTACCGACATATTTGGTGTGAACTCATCATAAGTTCCCAGAATCGCGGTTCCACCATCGGTAAGTGCCGAAATCAATTCAGATTTAGCTTTCGCAATTATTTCCCGGCTACCAAACTCTCCAACGTGCGCTTTTCCAACTGTTAAGACGACACCAATATGCGGTTCCGCAATCTTTGCCAAATGTGAAATATCACCTAAATGGCGGGCACCCATTTCTACGATGCAGTATTTTGTAGTTTCGCTGCAGCGCAAGATCAAAAGTGGAACTCCCAATTCATTATTGAGTGATTCCTCTGGCGCAATTGTTTCCCCTGAAACACTCAAGATGTGGCGCAAGAGATCTTTCGTCGTTGTCTTACCCTGCGAACCAGTAATTCCAATGACTTTCAAAGTGGTCAATTGGTTGCGAACATGCTGGGCCAACTTGCTCAGCGCCTCCTGAACATCAGAGACTTTGATTGCAGGAGCAGAACAATCTTTACTAACTAATGCGAATTGTGCTCCATTAGAAATTGCAGCATTGACATAATCATGCCCGTCAACATTGTTGCCAGAAAAAGCGGCGAAGAAAGTCTTATTCGTTGCCAGGTTCGAATTGATTACTGGAGAAGCATTCGTTGATTTAGTGCCATCTGCATTAATGACCAGACCATCAACAATTTGAGCGATTTGATTTAGCGTTAAATTGATCATGCAAGCTCCTCGATTGCTCGAGCCAGTTCAATTCGATCATCAAAAGGATGCTTAACTCCAGAAATTTCCTGTCCGGTTTCATGCCCTTTGCCCAGAATTACAACACAATCTCCTGGCCGTGCATTTGCAACTGCAAGTGCTATCGCTTCACGTCGATCAACAACCACTGAACTAGTCTCTCCTAGAGCTAGCCCAGCAACCATGTCTTTCAAAATAGATTCTGGATTTTCACTTCTAGGATTATCGCTAGTGAAGATTGATACATCGGAACCAGCAACTAGTTCTTGTCCCATGATTGGTCGCTTTGTTTTATCTCTGTCGCCACCGCAACCTAAAACTACGATCAGCCGTCCGCTAACACTTTTCCGAAGCGTACCCAGAGTTCTAGTAACAGCATCTGGAGTATGCGCATAATCAACTAGCGCCATAAATTTCTGACCGATATCGATACTCTCTAGCCTTCCAGCAGCCGCTTGCACTAGCGCCAAGCTATTACCAATTACAAGTGGATCAACTTCAAATTGCGCAGCTATCGCAACAGCCATCAGAAGATTATCCAAGTTATGTTCACCAATTAAATTGAAGTCGCCTTCAATCAAAATACCGCCAGTCCCCCGAATCGCAACTGCATACCCACGTGGCGTCGATTCAATGCGTTCATAGTGCCACTGGGCGCTGGTGTTTTCGCGCGCTAATGAAATGACTGGAATTTGGGAAGTATTAAACAATTCTCGGCCATATTTATCATCAATGTTTACAAAGCCAAGATCGCAATATTCATTAGTAAATAACTTTGATTTCGCCGCAAAGTAGGAAGCCATATCGCCATGAAAATCCAAGTGATCTTGCGTTAAATTTGTGAAGCCAACAACTGCGAATTTCGTTCCAGCAACTCTTTTTGCTTCAAGCGCGTGACTGCTAACTTCCATCGCAACATGTGAAATATGTCGCTCACTCATGGTCGCTAGAAGACTTTGTAACTCGCTTGCTTCTGGAGTTGTGTAACTCGCTACCAATTTTTCGGGGCCTATTTCAATGCCATTTGTTCCTATTAGACCGGTCGACTTACCAGCAATTTTCAAAATCTGGTTCAAAATGATTGCTGTTGTTGTTTTGCCATTTGTGCCAGTTATGCCGACAACGTTTAACGAATTCGATGGTGATCCATAAAACCAAGAACAAATATCTCCCAGCATCCTACGAGGGTCGGTCAAGATAATTACTGGAAGTTTTCTGCCAATTATCTCTGCGCCGGCTTTATCCGTAATTACTCCAACCGCACCAGAAGCGGCCACTTCATCAACGTAACTGGCTCCATGTCCTTTAGAACCTGGAAGAGCAACAAATAGATCGCCTGCTTCAACGGTTCGCGAATCGGATGTTATTCCAGAGAATACAAATTCTAATTTGGTTTCAATTCCAACATGGCGCGATAGATCTGCAACTGATTTTAGGTAATCAGATACTGGCCGAATCATTTTGCACTTGCGCTTTTCTTGAGTTCAGCTTCGGTAAGTGGATATGCCTTTAATTTTGTGGTTGAAGGTGCAATGTGCTTTGACTGCAAGACGAACTTCATAACCTTTGCAAATACTGGTCCACCAAGTGCCCCACCCCAGTGCATTCCCTGCGGTTCTTGAATCGTCACACTCACAACATATGCTGGTGCATCCGCTGGCGCAAAGCCAATAAATGATGCGGTGTAGCCGCTGTAGCAATTACAGTTTGAATTGAATTTCATTGCAGTTCCGGTTTTACCTGCTACTCGATAGCCAGGAATAGCCGCAGTTGGCGCAGTTCCATTAACCGACACCACACTCTCCAGCATCTTACGAATCTCTTTTGCAGTCTCGGCGCTTACTACACGCTTGCTCTTCTGATCTTTCGCTGGAATGTAGTTTCCGCTTTCATCGGTAGTACCAGCAACAACAGTTGGCGTAATTCGAACACCATCGTTAGCGATAGTTGCGAACACACTTGTTGCCTGTAGCGCAGTTACTGAATACCCTTGACCAAACGCGAACGTAGGAAGCGAAGTTCCTGACCAATCACTAACTGGGCGCAATAAGCCAGCAGATTCACCTGGCAGATGCGAACCCGTGCTTTTCCCGAAACCAAAATCTGTTAGATATTGATACAGAGTCTTGCTCCCAAGTTGTTGTCCAACTTTAATCGCAGCGGTATTGCTCGATACTGCAAGGGCGCCAGTCGCAGTTAATCTCTGAGTTGGATGGCGTTCGTGATCTGAAAACTTAGTTCCCGCTACTTTCATTGAATAAGGCACTGTATAAACTGAGTTGGCCGTCAACTTCTTCTCTTCTAGCGCGGCAGCATATGTAATAACTTTTCCAGTAGATCCCGGTTCGTAAACATCTTGCACAGCTGGATTTCTAATTACATTCAAATTGCCAACAATTGGCTTTGATGGATTAAATGTTGGCGCACTTGCCTGCGCGATTATTGCTCCCGTTTTCGGATCCATCACAATTACAGTCCCAGATTTAGCCTTTGAACTCTTTACCGCTTTGCTTATTGCATCTTGTGCCACCCACTGAATATCACGGTCGACGGTAAGCCGGATTGAAGTTCCTGCTTTCGCTTCTGTTCTAATCTTTGCTGAACCGGGAATTATTGTTCCAGCACCATTTTCATAAATGTATTGGCCATTTATTCCTGATAATTCACTATTAAGGCTGCTCTCGATTCCAGCCGCCCCAACACCTTCATGATTTATAAAGCCGATTAAAGAAGATGCGAGAGTTCCGGTTGGATATTCGCGGATGTATGCCCGCTCTGAGAAGAAGCCCACGATTCGCTTAGATAGGCCACTTCTCTCTTTAAGCACTTCTTTGTTGTAATTTGAAACAGTGTTCTGTAATTGACTCCACATAGCAGGCTTTGCGTTCTTTACAATTATTTTGTATTTCAGTTTGCCCGTAAAAAGTGAAACTAATTCTGATTCTTCCATTTTAAGGACCGGGCTAGTAATTTTTGCGGTTAATTCTGGATTTGTAATTTGAGTTTGATCAACAACAATTGTTATAGCGGCAACACTTCGCGCAAGTTCTACGCCATTAACGTCACTGATAACCCCTCGAGGAGCCAAAAGGATTGAGGTATTAAGAAGTTCTTTGGATGCTCGCTCACTAATAGTTCCAGCTCTCACAACTTGAACCGAGAATAGTTGCGCAATAATGATTCCAAATAGCGCGAATGTTGCGACTAGTAGAACCCTAATTCGCTTATGAACCAGCGCTTGGTGACTCATCTTGTCACCTGGGCATTCAGCTCTGAATAATTAAAGTATCCAATTTTTGTGGCTGGAACCATTCCCATTTGAATGGCAACGTTTGAGAGATTTACTGGTGAATTCTTCTGATTAACAATATTTAGAATTGCGTCCTTCTGATCAAGTGCCGTGTTGCGTTGACTCTTAAGTTCCTGAAGAGTAAAGGCATCCTGGGTCATTAAGATATTAATTCCTGCAATTACCAAAAAATTAAGTGTTATCGCACTTGCTATTACGAAAATAAAATTACGTGTGTCTAATCTCTGTGATGCAAGGGCGCTCTGGGCATCGCTAACATTTTCAACAACCTGCTTCAGCGCAAGACGAGGCCTGATCAGCGGTGGAAGAGCAAGAATTGCCATTAGGCAGCCACCCGTTCCAAAGCACGTAGGCGCATTGATTGGGCTCTGGCATTTACTTCTATTTCAGAATCGCTAGCGCCTTCACTGCCACTAATAATTAACTTGTAACTTGCTGCCGAATTTGGCAGATCAAAGGGCAAACCCAACGGTGAATTTGAACCGATTACGTCCGTAAACGCTCGCTTCACAATTTTGTCTTCAAGGGATTGATAAGACATAACGACTAGGCGACCACCGATTCGAATAGCTCTTATTGCTTTAGGAATTGCTCGCTCTAAAACCGCAAGTTCTTGATTCACTTCAATACGAAGTGCTTGGAATGTGCGTTTCGCAGGATTTCCACCGGTTCGTCTTGCTGGCGCCGGAATGCTGTTCTTCACAAGTTCTGCTAAATCCTTTGTGGTCTTAAGCGTTCCGCTTTCGCGGGCTTTGATTATGTTGTCAGCGATTTTCGTAGCAAATTTCTCTTCACCATAGTTGCGAATTACTCGAACTAATTCACCGTAAGAATAAGTATTTAAAATGTCTAATGCGCTTGGTCCACTACTCTGATCCATTCGCATATCGAGGGGTGCATCTTGCGAATACGCAAAACCTCGATCTGCTTGATCAAGTTGCATTGAAGAAACGCCTAAATCAAAGAGAATTCCATCAACTTCAGTAATTCCTAGCTTTGAAAGGACTTCATCTAATTCGTCATAAACAGCGTGGATAATTTCAACTCGGCTACTAAGTTCACTTAAATTAGTAGTTGCAATTGCTATCGCACTCAAATCACGGTCTAGTGCGATGATTTTAAGATTTGGGAATTTCAAAAGCAGCGCCTTTGTATGTCCACCCATACCGAGTGTGGCATCAACTATTACTGGATTACTTCTTGCTTCGATTGCAGGAGAGAGCAGTGCAATACAACGATCAAGTGCTACTGGAATATGTAACGCGTCCTGCATCTTCTCCCCCTTTCTAGTTCTTACTCTTTTAATGCACCTTCTAAACTTTTCTAAACTCTGGTCATCGCCGGCCGACGGATCTGGGGGTAACGGCGCCGGGGAAGGGGCGTCGTTATAGAGGTCGGCGATGGCCGCAATTTAGAAAAGGCCTGGAAGCACCTCCGATGAAACATCAGAGAAAGTTTTTTCACGATCCGCTAAATAAGAATCCCAAGCTGCGTTATCCCAAATTTCTAAACGAGTATTTGCACCGATGACAACGCAATCTTTTTCTAAACCTGCATAGGTGCGAAGTCCACTTGGAATTGTTACGCGACCTTGCTTATCTGGAACTTCATCGTGTGCGCCAGCAAACATCACGCGCATGTAATCGCGTGCTGCTTTT
>CANLEG010000001.1 GCA_947489605.1 Actinomycetota bacterium | reverse complement strand
ATTCAACATCGGATTAGCGAGTCTCGCGGTGTGTTGTTGAAAGCTTGCAACGTGGACAGAACTTCTTAAGTTCAAGACGATCTGGATCGTTACGACGGTTCTTCTTTGTAATGTAGTTACGTTCTTTGCACTCTACGCAGGCCATTGTGATCTTTGGGCGTACATCCGCGCTCTTGCTTGCCATAGTGGTGCTCCTTCTTAATTAAGAGCGCTAGGTTACTTCAAACCTGCGCATTTCTAAAATTTGAGTAGCGGAAGCCGGATTTGAACCGGCGACACAACGATTATGAGCCGTTTGCTCTACCAAGCTGAGCTATCCCGCCAAGGATCTAACTGGAAATACTTATTTATACTGAAATAAGTTTAACCGAGCCCCCCAACGGAATCGAACCGTTGACCTCTTCCTTACCATGGAAACACTCTACCGACTGAGCTAGGGGGGCATTTGGAACAGAGACCGAGCCTACAACCACTCTGGAAATGGGAGAAATTTTGCCCGCTTTATCAGTTAAAAGTAATTACGAAGTCGCCGTTTAAGCGAGGCAAATGGCTTCAATATTTTTGAAAGTTTTGCCATTCGCGCACCAAATCTTGCACCTTGTTCCATGGGTGAAACTTTCAAGATCTGATTTACCGAAGGTTCGCCCGGAGTAAGGACATCATGCAGGGCTGGTGATGTTTCATCTAAGGAATCTGCAATTATAGAAATGTTTGAAACAAGTGAAATCCCACGAACAATTTGCTCTTGATCAACATCGCTAGATGAATCCATTAAAGAATCAGCTAGCGCTGCGCCAGCAATTCTTACATCTTGAGTTGCCGATCTTGATTCCGCAATTCCCTCCGCAGTTTTAATCTGTTCGGCTTTAGAACTTACGGCAAAGCTTGCAGCTGAAAGTGCTTGCGCAATATCGCGTTTAGATTCTTCAGCAATTCCACCCTTAACGGCAGAGTCAAAAAGGTTTCTTGCAATAGTTCTAACTTGAACAACAGTATGTTCAACTGCAACTCCCCTGACATAAAGCTCTTCAGCTTCATCAACTTGGGCAGTTGGAAACCATTTTGCATAGCCACGTGCCTCTTGTGATTGTGCACGAACTCCAGGAATTTCTTCTACTAACAACCGAGCCTTCGCCAGCCAATTGCCAGCTTCGTCTTGGGTGTAACCAGCGGCAACCCCTTCTGACATTTCGCCCAATAACTTTGCGCACTTATTTGCTAGCGAACTTATCTTGTCAATTGTCCGACCGGCCGGAGTTTTTGCATTTGAAAAATACGAAAAGGCTATTGCAACTGCTGCGCCAATTAAAGTCGAAGACAATCTAGAAAGCGCTGTGCTCTCGCTAAGACCCGGACCAATTACGATTAGTGCGGTTACTGGAACGTTTACTGATGCAACTTCACCCAGATGTAATGCGCGTGCAACCACAGAACATAAGAGCACTGTCATAGCTACCGAAATTAGGCCGAGATCAAATATCGTCACGCAAGTCAGTGCAACACCGGCGCCAAGCGCTGTTCCTACTATCTGACCAAAGCCTTCACGAATGGATTTGTAAAGAGAGATCCGAATACTCAGCGCACAGATGATTGCCGCAACCACGCCACCATCTTTAATTAATAAATCTCCAAGTTGCCACGCGACGCCAGAAGCCAATGCAGAAACGACAATCAAGCGCACCCAAGATTTACGGTCGCCAAAGAGCTTCCTAACTCTTTTAACGAATTTGCGCATGGCTTAATTCTATCTATGGCAGGGCCAGAGAAGTTTGCGTAATATGCGCTTATGTCCAATGGAATCGGCGCAGATAAGAAGTATCCAACACAAATAAACGAAGCAGAGCTTGCTTCGAAATTAGATTCACTCTCCTTTGATGTCCTTCGCAGAGGTGCAACCGAGCGGCCATTTACTGGTGAATACACCGATAGCGACAAGGTTGGAAGCTATCGCTGCAAGGCTTGCAATCACGAGCTCTTTAAAAGTGAAACCAAATTTCATTCAGGGTGTGGCTGGCCATCTTTTTATGCACCAACAAAAGATGATGCCGTTGAGTTAATAGAAGATCGCTCACTTGGAATGCGAGTTCGAACCGAAGTGCGTTGCGCTAATTGTGGTTCGCATCTGGGCCACGTCTTTGAAGGCGAAGGCTATGAAGTTCCAACAGATCAAAGATGGTGCATCAATTCAGTTTCACTAGTTCTTGAAGAGAAGTAGTTCTACTTAGGAATGCGTAATCCTTGCATTCCACCATCAACGTTTAATGAAGTTCCAGTTGTGGAACCTTGTAGTGGGCTAGCTAAATAACAGATTGCGCTAGCAACTTCTTCTGAAGAAACAAGTCGACCTAGTGGTTGACGTGCTTCAAGTGCTTTGCGCTCTGCAACTGGATCAGCAGCTTGCGCAAGTAAACGTTGCACCCAAGGCGTATCAGCAGTTCCAGGGTTTACGCAGTTAACGCGAACACCATCAACAATATGATCATTTGCCATTGCAAGGGTCAGAGAAAGCACTGCACCCTTTGAAGAACTGTAAACCGCACGTTTTGGAATACCAGCAGTTGCTGCAACAGAACAAGTATTAACAATCGCTGCTGCTTTGCTCTTACGCAGTAACGGCAGTGCAGATTTTGAGGTGCGAACAATTCCAAGAACATTTACATTGAAAACTTTTAGCCATTCTTCGGAAGAGTTAGCTTCAATCGTTCCGACAGCACTAATTGCAGCATTATTAATTAGTATGTCTAACTTAGTAATTCCCTCAAAGGCTTTGGCTACTGAAGAATCATCACCGAGATCGCATTGAACCCAAGTTGCGACTCCTGACATTCCACCTTCGGCTAAATCAAGACCGTAAACCGTAGCGCCTCGATCTTTTAAAATCTTGGCTGTTGCAAGTCCGATTCCAGAACCGGCTCCAGTTACAACTGCGGTTAAACCTGCGAACTCTGCACTCATGCGTTTATCCATTCTTTGCCGGTTGGAAATGTGAAATCGGAAATAGTTTTTGCGTACATCTCGCCACCTGCGCCAGGTTTAAGTGGCGGCATGTAATGAGCGCTTCGAATATCTGTTGGGACAACAAAGTGCTCGTGTAGATGGTCAACAAATTCAACAACACGATCAGCATGGTGTCCAGTAACAGCAACAGCATCAAACATTGCAAGGTGCTGCACAAGCTCACATAAGCCAACACCACCAGCATGTGGGCATACTGGAATTCCAAATTTGGCAGCCATCAAGATATTTGCCAAGTTTTCGTTAACGCCAGCAACGCGGGTCGCATCAATCTGCATGAAAGAGAAAGATTTTGCTTGCAGCATCTGCTTGAAAATAATGCGGTTCATACCGTGCTCACCGGTTGCTACACGCACTGGCGCAATGGCTTTAGCAATAGTCGCATGACCTAATACATCATCTGGATTTGTTGGTTCTTCAACCCAATGCAGATTCACATCGCCAATGCCCTTGATCCATTCAATTGCTTGGTTTACATCCCAAACTTGATTGGCATCAATCGAGATTTTAATATCTGGACCAACTGCTTCGCGGGCAAGACTCAACCGACGTTTGTCATCTTCTAGATTTCCACCGCACTTTAATTTAATTAACTTATAACCATCAGCAACTGCTTGTTTTGCCAGGCGAACCATTTTCTCATCGGTATAGCCAAGCCAGCCCGGAGTTGTTGTGTAAGCAGGAAGTCCCTCTTTAATTAACTGCGCTTCATTCGCTGCACGGTTTGGTTGTGCTTTGCGCAAAATTTCTAACGCTTCTTCAGGTGTTAGCGCATCGGTGATGTAACGGAAATCAATTAATTCAACAATTTCTTCTGGAGATAAATCAGATAAGAATTTCCAAAGTGGTTTCTTTGCATGCTTTGTAACTAAATCCCAAGCAGCGTTAATAACTGCGCCGGCGGCCATCTGGGTTACGCCTTTTTCTGGTCCAAGCCAACGAATTTGAGAATCTCGAACCAAACTTCGCGCAAAATCTCCCATGCTTGTTGCAAGGTCAGCAATATCCAGACCAACTGCATATGGTGCTAATAATTCAATCGCATCGCACTGTAAATCATTTCCACGTCCGCAAGTAAAGACAAAACCATGACCTTCGAGGTTTGGATCATCTGTTTCAAGAATTGCAAGAGCCGCTGAATAATCGGGTTCCTTATTCATTGCATCTGAACCATCTAAGCCACGAGACGTTGGAAATCTGACATCGATAGTTTTAAAGCCCGTAATCTTCGGCATGCGATTCCTTTACAATATTTCGATATGAACGCTTCGCTTATTAGGAAAAATCCTATACGATAAATTTCATGGCGCGACATAACCAGAAAGTTGGGATGAAACGCGCAGACCTCGAATTAACTCGCCTTAGCCTGGGCACAGCGCCACTTGCTGGCTTATTTAAATCGGTAGATATTTCCGAGAGCGACCAATTAATTCACACTGCTCTGGATAATGGAATGAATTATTTCGATACCGCTCCACTATATGGACATGGCCTTGCTGAAGAGCGCCTTGGTCGAATTCTTGGAAAAGTTTCACAGCCTTTTGTCCTGCAAACAAAGGTGGGCCGAGTTCTAAATTGGGTGGAAAAAGCAGATTCTGTTCCGTGGTTTCCAGATGCAGATCCACATATCCAACCAGTCTTTGATTATTCGGCAGATGGCATAAAGCGTTCACTCGAAGATAGTTTGAAACGACTTGGTGTTGATCATATTGATATCGCATTAATGCATGATGCAGAAAACCATATTGAACAAGCAATAAATATTGCATACCCAGTTTTGGCAGATTTAAAGCGCCAAGGAATTATCAAAGCTGTTGGCATCGGAATTAATTTTTGTGATGTTGCAATAGAGATTATGAAGAACGTTAATCTCGATATTGTGCTGCTTGCTGGCAGATATACCTTGCTTGATCAGAGTGCCCAGAATAAATTGTTGCCTTATGCCCTAGAACGAAAAGTTGATATAACTATTGGTGGGGTATTTAACTCTGGAGTTTTGGCTGATCCAAAACCTGGTGCAACTTTTGAATATCTTCCTGCTTCAGATGAAATTATTAAGAAGGCCCAGGACATCCGTGCCTTCCTAAGCAAGCAAGGAATTCCTCTGACTGCGGCAGCGTTGCAATTTCCACTTCGCCATCCAGCAGTTACCTCCGTGCTTACTGGATCTCGTAATAGCAAAGAGTTGTTGGCCAATATGGCTGACTTTGATTTAGAACTTCCAGAAGATATCTGGAACCAGCTCGAAGGCGCTGGACTTATTGAAACGATGGCATCATGAAATTCTCAATCCTTTCTAATAAAGAAAATGCATTTCAATTTGCAGTAACTGTTGACGGAAAACATTTCGGTGTTGAGAAAATTCCAACACTTACCGAAGCGATGCACCTGACGCTGGCTGAACTTAAGAGCGCAGTAAGCAATACTTCTGGAGCAGTAACTGGAAAGTTAGTTGCACCTATCTCCCCTGAAATTGAGTTGTGGGGTGCAGGCGTGACCTACCTTCGTTCACGTGATGCTCGCAAGGAAGAGTCTGGTGTTCCAGATGTTTATCAAAGAGTTTATGAAGCTGATCGGCCAGAGCTATTCTTTAAATCAAATGCGGTTCGTGCTCGCGGAACCAATTCACCGGTTGGAATTCGGTATGACTCTGCTGCCTCGGTTCCAGAACCTGAGGTTGCGATATATATAAATAGGTATCGCGAAATAATTGGGTACGCCATCTGTAACGACATGACCGCCCGGACGATTGAAGGCGAAAATCCGCTCTACCTTTCGCAGGCAAAAATTTATATCGGTTCAACTTCTATCGGTCCAGATATAACACCAGCATGGCTTGCTCCAACTGCGGCTGAAATGAAAATTAAAGCAAGAATTCTTCGCGGCACCGAGATCGCGTGGGAAGCCGAGACTTCATTAGCCGCACTCAATCGAACTCTGGAAGATCTGATTACCTATCTATTTAGATGCCAAGACTTTCCGCATGGTGCAATTCTTTCAACTGGCACAGGAATTGTTCCACCACTTGATATTTCACTGGCTGCTGCGGATGTAGTTGAGATAGATGTGGCTGGTGTTGGTAAATTAACCAACACTGTTGAAGTAATTCCAGAGAGGCGCTAATCAATGAGCAAGATTGTCGCCTGGACGCAATGGCCGGATCTCAACGTTCCGGAAAATGTGGAGCTTAAATCCCCTGCGAATTTTCCGCTCGACACATCTGATCTCTCGCAAATTGAATTCTTTGTTCCTTCTTATATGGGAGGTGCAACTGCGCTTGCCTATGCGGCCAAGATGCCAAACCTAAAAGTCTTACAAATGCCTAATGCTGGTTATGACGATGCCCTCGCTTATGTGCGACCAGGTATAACTCTTTGCAATGCAAGCGGTGTGCACGATGCATCAACTGCCGAACTTGCTGTTGGGCTTGCACTTGCATCAAGGCGCGGCTTTCCAGCATTTATTCGCGACCAAATAGCAGGAACTTGGGACCACCGACGATTCACTTCACTTTCAGATAGCAAGATTGGTGTAATCGGATTTGGCTCAATCGGCAAACAAGTTGTTAAGAATCTTTCTGGCTTTGATGTCAGCGTTACAAGCTTCTCAAAATCAGGGCGAGACGGTTCGATTAAAATCGACGAACTTGATAAGCACCTTCCAAGCCTGGATATCGTGATTTTGATCTTGCCACTCACTGATGAATCAAGGCATATGTTTAACAAAGAACGGTTAGCAAAGATGAAGGATGGGGCGCTGATTGTTAACGTCGCGCGCGGTCCAATAATTGAAACGCAAGCGCTGATTGCTGAGTTAAATTCTGGGCGAATTTATGCCGCACTCGATGTAACAGATCCGGAACCGTTGCCAGCTGGGCACCCGCTTTGGAAAGCTAAGAACTTATTGTTAGTTCCCCATGTCGGTGGAAACTCAACAGCATTTGAACCACGCGGCCGTAAGTTAGTTGAGTCCCAACTTAAATTATTAGCAGAAGGAAAACCGCTCAATAATATTGTCGCTGTTGGTTAATTAGAGTTAAAAATGCGCATTGATTCGCACCACCATATTTGGGATCTATCGGCCCGAGACCAAGAGTGGATAACTGGCGATGCGATGCAACCAATCCGCAGAAATTTCGTAATCTCAGATCTCCATGCTGCGATTGCGGGTTCGCAAATTGACAGAACAATTTTGGTCCAAACGGTTACCGATTGCGCCGAAACTCCTGAGCTCCTTGCCATTGCGCAATCCGATCAACTTGTCGGAGCAGTTGTGGGTTGGTTAAAAATTGATTCTCCAGATGCGATTTCACATCTGCATCGATACCTCGATTTACCTGGCAGTGAATATCTCAAGGGAATAAGAGATATTGCCCAAGACCACCCAGATTCAAATTATTTGGCTAAGCCCGAGACCATCGCAAATGTTAAAAAACTTGGTGAACATGGAATTACTTACGACTTACTAACTAAGACTCCAGAATTAGCTGCAGCAGTTAAATTAGTACGCGCCTGCCCCGATGTGCAATTTGTAATGGACCATATTTCAAAACCTTATATTGCGAAGCAAGAAATGGAACCTTGGAAAACCTTAATAACCAAATTAGCAACTTTTCCAAATGTTAGTTGCAAAGTTTCCGGATTAGTTACCGAGGCAAATTGGAATGAGTGGCAAGTAAATGATTTCAAACCATACATCGATCACATAATTGAAATTTTTACACCGCAGAGATTAATGTTTGGATCAGATTGGCCGGTCGCAAATTTAGGCGGAACTTATGCCGAGGTTGTTGAGTTGGCCGAGGCCTTAACCTCAGGCCTAACCTCAAGTGAAGGCGAATACTTCTGGCATAAAACCGCTACCGCCGCCTATCGCCTCGCGTGAAAAACCCCTGTTAAATAACGATTTGGTAACAAAGGCGGCTTGAGCCTGTAATTCGGGCTCTTCGTATGGACTTGCCTCGCGCATACTTATTAGAGTTCTGCCACAGCGATTCCGCTGCTTTCGAAAGGAAACATATGAAGAAAGTTCTAACTATCGTTGCTGTTGCATCTGCAATGGCGCTAGTTGTCGGAACAGGTTCAGCTGTTAACGCGGCTGAGAAGACACTAAAGCTTGAATTAGTTTCAAAGGGTGAAACTCACCAATTCTGGCAAGCAGTTAAAAAGGGTGCAGAAGAACAAGCTAAGAAGATGAATGCAACAATTCACTTCCAAGGTCCTGCTAACGAAACAATGATCGACAAGCAACTAGAAATGCTTGACGGTGCAATTGCGCTAAAGCCAGATGCAATCGGTTATGCAGCTCTAGGTACAACAGAATCTGTTTCACACCTAAAGGCTGCTAAGGCTGCTGGTATCCCTGTTTACATGTTCGATACAGCTGCTAGCTGTGAAGGTGGCGTTCCTAAGCTTGGTGTATCATCTGACTGTGCACTTGGTGTTGCTTACACAAATAGCACAGCTGCAGGTTCACTTGCTGCTGACAAGCTTGCTGCACTAATCGGTGGCAAGGGTAAGGTTTTGGTTGTTGGTCACTCACAAACAAACCAAACTGGTATCGATCGTCGCGACGGTTTCGTTAACCGCATCAAGGCCAAGTACAAGAACATCACTCTTCTTCCAGTTCAATACTCAGAAGGTGGAGATGCTCTTAAGGCACAAGAAATCGTTAGCGCAGCTCTTGTTGCTAACAAGGATCTAAAGGGTATCTACGGAACAAACGAAGGTGTATCAATTGGTGCTGGACAAGCATTCAAGGCAGCTAAGTTGTCCAAGGGTAAAGTTAAGTTGATCGGATTTGACTCAGGCAAGCAACAAATGGCTAACATCAAGTCAGGCCTACAATCAGGTGCGATTACACAGAGCCCAATGGGTATCGGAGCAAAGACTGTTGAAGCGCTAGTTAACTACGTTCGCAACAAGACAGTTCCAAAGAACCTTATCGATACAGGTTTCTACTACTACGATAAGAAGAACATCGCAGAACCAAAGATCGCAGGAAACCTTTACGAATAATTCGATTTAATCGATTAGTTTGTAATTGTTTAGGTGTAATGGCCGGGAATAATCCCGGCCATTATGCTTTATTATTAGGAAATCTTAGGAAGCTACAAGAAGTTCTAATTAGGTAAATGGGGGAACTAATGACAACAACTCAACTCTTATCCTTGACTGGTGTAAGCAAGGAGTTCCCTGGAGTTAAGGCGCTAAATAATGTGCACTTTGATCTAAATAAAGGTGAAGTTCATGCCATCGTCGGCGAGAATGGCGCCGGTAAATCAACGTTGATGAAAATTCTCTCGGGTATTTACAAGAAGGACACTGGCAATATCGTCTACCAAGGAAACAATGTAAACGTTTCCAGCCCAAATGAAGCGCAAAAATTAGGAATTAGCATCATTCACCAAGAGCTGAACTTGATGCCGGATTTAACAGTTGCACAAAATATTTTTATTGGTCGCGAAGATCGCCGAAAGGGCCGAGTTTTTCTAGATGATTCGAAGTTGAATAAAGCTGCAAAAGATCTTCTCGCTGAACTTGAATTAGTGCTAGATCCAAAGCAGAAAGTAGGCGAGCTAACAATTGCTAAGCAACAAATGGTTGAGATTGCCAAAGCAGTTTCATACCGTGGCGAAGTGATCATCATGGATGAACCAACATCTTCATTGACTCCTGCAGAAACTGATGCGTTATTTAAAATTATTCGAACTTTAAAAGCCGCTGGTAAGGGCGTTGTTTACATCTCTCACCGCCTGGAAGAACTCAATAAGATCACGGACCGCATAACAGTTCTTCGCGATGGCGAATATGTGAAGACTTTGAATACTCCTGAAACTTCAATCCCTGAAGTAATTTCACTGATGGTTGGGCGTGAAGTTAATCAAGACCAACGTCCTGAAGTTCGCCCCCTTAGCAATGAAGTTGTCTTAAGAGTTGAAGGAATTTCAGATTTAAATTTGCTGAGAGATGTCTCCTTCGACTTGCGCAAAGGTGAAATTCTAGGTTTCGCTGGGTTGATGGGAGCCGGACGCACTGAACTTGCTCGATCCCTAATCGGTGCTGATCCAAAGACTGCTGGAAAAATTTACCTAAATGGCAAAGAGGTAAAGATTAAGAGCCCTTCTGATGCGGTAAAGGTTGGAATCGGATATCTATCTGAAGATCGAAAGAAATATGGTCTCTTGCTTATTCAGAACATCACTTTCAATGTAATTCTCTCTTCAATTCCTGCTTTTTCAAACAGGCTCGGCTTCTTGAAGACTAAACCTGCTGGTTCGATTGTTCGAGATGCCATCAAGCAACTATCAATTCGAACACCATCTGAGAATCAATATGTGAAAAATCTATCTGGCGGAAACCAACAAAAAGTTGTTATCGCAAAGTGGCTTACCAGAGATTGCAATATCCTGATCTTTGATGAACCAACTCGAGGTATTGATGTCGGCGCGAAAGATGAAATTTACAGATTGCTAACAAAGTTAGCCTCCGAAGGTAAATCCATCATCATGATTTCATCCGAGCTTCCCGAAATCCTTCGTATGTCAGATCGCATCGCTGTTATGTGCGAGGGCAAACTGACAGGAATAATCGATAATAAAGATGCCGACCAGAACAAAATCATGCAATACGCAACAAAATTCCGCGATTAATCAAAGTTAAACAAGCCAAAGAAAGAGAGTCCCATGTCAAAAGCAGTTAATGAAGTTGAAGGTGAAGTAGTCGGTGGCGGCAGATTGCGTGCCTTTGCTAAGCGTGAGATTGGACGAGTTCTTGCCCTAGGCAGCCTTGTCGTAATCTTTATTTTCTTCACAATTATGCGTCCAGTATTCGCCTCATGGGAGAACGTCTCTGGCGGAATCTTGATGTCGACCACAGTTATCGGGTTGCTTGCAATTGGAACCACCTTTGTAATTATTACCGGTGGTATTGATCTTTCGATTGGTACTGCAACAGCCCTTGTTGCAATCATTGTTGGTAAAACTGTAATGGCCTTGAACTTAGGAGTTATCGGTGGCATGGTCGTCGGTTTAATTGTTGGTGGTTTAATCGGTGTAATCAATGGCTTGCTGATAACGCTTCTTAAGTTGCCACCATTTATTGCAACCTTGGCAACCATGAAGGCTGCGCAAGGTTTGGCGCTAATTATTTCTGATCTAAAGCCAGTGCTCTTTACTACAGATGTAAAGGGTTGGGATTCAATTGCTCAAGGAAATCTAATTCCTAACGTTCCAAATGGTGTTCTTATTCTTTTCGTTGGCGCGGTTATCGCTGCAATCATTCTCAATAAGACGGTTCTAGGTCGCTATACCTTTGCAATTGGCTCAAATGAAGCGGCTACAAAGCTCTCTGGAGTTAAGGTGAATAATTGGCTGGTTGCTATTTATGGCCTCGGTGGTCTTTATATTGGAATGGCAGCAGTTGTTCTAACCTCTCGTCTTGGCTCTGCTCGTCCAGATCTTGGACTTGGTTACGAACTAGAAGCTATCGCTGCGGTAATCATCGGAGGAACTTCACTCCTTGGTGGAAAAGGAACAATCAGTGGAACCGTAATTGGTGCCTTGATTATGGCCGTTCTTGTAAATGGCCTTCGTATCCTCGAGCTGCAACAAGAATGGCAATACGTAATTACCGGAATTGTTATTGTCCTTGCGGTCTGGGGAGATAACGTTCGCCGTCGTCGTGCGGGAGAAATTAGCTAGCAATTCGCCTTGCGAGGTCCTAAACCTGCATCTACCCTTATCTCTATTCAGGGTAGATGAAAGGGGGCCGATGTGAAGTACAAATCAGTTAAGGGTTTGCTTACAAACGATGAATCGCTGATTCCAGTTACCTTTATCGACAAGCTCGAAGATATTTTACATGGCTTTCTTGGAATAATTTTATTTGTTATCTCCGTATTAGCTGCTGGATATAGCCTGCAACGCCTGATTGAAACTCGTCCGTTTTTCCCTTTGGGAATGATTCAGGCGATAAATGACATTCTCTTTGTAATAATTATTCTAGAAATCATGCGAACCGTGATAGTTCGATTTACTGATGGAATTTTCCAACTAGATAACTTTTTGATCATCGGCGTTATCGCTGCGGTTCGACATATCCTTACTGTCGGAGCTTCTCTCACCATGGAAAAAGAGAAGACAACCGAGTATTTCAATCGCTCGCTAATTGAAATGGGCGTTAATACTGGAATCGTATTAGCACTTGTATTTGCACTATTTTTATCTCGTGCGGCTCGCAAAAACAACACCAGCAAATAATTCTTAAGGCGGCTGGGCTCAGCATAATTAAGTGACTTTTCTCTCAAAAACGTTGAAATAACTCCTACCAAAAGGTAGCCTTCCAACCTGATCGCAACTAGATTTGCGCCGTAACCTATGCAGCGAAGGAATGGAATTTAACTTATGTCAGATTTCATCCAGTACTTCTTCAACGGCCTGGTAGTCGGATGTATCTTTGCAATCGCAGCGGTTGGGATTTCACTTCTTTACAGCGTGCTCAGGTTGGTTAACTTTGCTGCTGGTGACTTCTTAACTCTTGGTGCATTTATAACTTATTTTTTAAGTGTGACGTTGGAATTGAATTTTTTACTTTCTGTTCTAGTTTCGATGATTGCAGGAATGGCAATAAGTTGGTTCTTAGAGTTAGTACTTTGGCGAAATTTGCGTCGTAACAAAGCTGGAACTCTCGCTCTCTTCTTAGTTGCAACTGGCGTAGCGTTAATGTTGCGACCTTTAATTCAATTTTTATTCGGAACAGAGACTCGTAAATTCAATATCGATATCCTAAAAACTTATGATTTCTTTGGGGCTCGTATCCCACAAACCCAGCTACTAGTTTTAATCTTTGCGTCGGCCTCAATTTTAACTATCGCTCTCTTCATTGCCAAAGCACGTATTGGTAAAGATATGCGTGCATATGCAAACAATCCTGGCCTTGCATCTGTTTCTGGAATAAATGTAGATCGAGTAGTTATCGCAACTTGGTTAATCTCAGGCGCCCTAGGTTCACTTGCTGGAGTTTTCCAGGGCCTAGTTCAAGGTCAATTTAATAATGCAATGGGCGAAAGTTTGCTTTTATCTTTCTTCGCTGCTGTAGTTCTTGGCACGATTGGTGATGCTTACGGTGCACTAGCCGGTGGCTTACTGCTGGGATTGATTATGGAGCTATCTCAATTAGGTATTTTCTTTGGCGGAGTCCCAAGTAATTACAAACCAGTAGTGGCATTTGCAACCTTAGTTTTGGTTCTTCTTTTCAAGCCTGAAGGAATCTTTGGCTACCGAGCGAGAAAGGTCTAGCCATGGAAGCATTTTTACAACCAGGATTTTGGGTATTCGTTTTAGCTTTAGCTGGCATGTATGGAATTTTCTCTTTGGGTCTTCAAATTCAATATGGCGTTGGCGGAATTATGAATTTTGGCCACGTAGGGATGATGGCGGTTTCGGGTTACACAATCGCAGTGCTGGTAATTACATATCAATGGAGTTTTTGGTGGGCGGCGCTAGTTGGAGTAATACTTGCAGCGCTCTTAGGTGCGCTACTTGGGTTAACAACGTTACGTTTAAGTGGCGATTACTTTGCAATTGCCAGTATTGCGTTCGCAGAAATTGTTCGATACTGGATTCTCAACACCGATAGCGTCACTGGCGGAACTCAAGGCTCGCTAGCGATTCCAAGCCCAAATGGATTTGGTGGCTACACCGACCAACCAGATGTGATTTTAAATTGGATCTCAGATCGCTTGTATCCAATTATTGGTGAAGAAGCGTCACGTGATTTATCAATGGTTTTAGTTGTCTGGCCATTCTTCTTGTTATTCATTTGGATCTCATCTCGATTGCAAAAAACTTCCTGGGCAAGAGTTCTCCGTGCCACTCGCGAAGATGATGACGTTCCTCGCTCGCTCGGAAAGAATGTATTTCGCTTTCGACTTCAGACTCTAATTATTGGTTCAGTTTTCGGCGGAATTGCTGGAGTCTTCTGGGCGTTGCAGTTTGCGCTACTAGCCCCTGAAGATTTCCTTCGAATCGTAACGTTCTACGGTTGGATGATTCTGATTCTTGCTGGATCCACTCGGGTAAAGGGCTTGTTTGTTGCAGCAATCTTCTTTGGTTTCCTTTACGGCGCAACCAGATTCTTAGAATTTTGGCCGCTCTCACTTCTTTCATCACCAGAAAGAGCTTATCTTCGTGTCTTCTTAATTGGCTTCGTAATTGTTCTGCTTATGGTCAAGCGGCCGCAAGGCTTGTTTGGTAAGCGCCAAGAAATGGTTTTGGAGTAAGCATGGAAAATTCAAAGGCTGCGGATTCAGTGATACTAGATGTAAGAAATATCTCCGTGAACTTTGGCGGCGTTAAGCCAGTTCAGGATGTCAGTTTCACTATAAATGAAAATACATTCACTTCAGTTATTGGACCTAATGGTGCTGGAAAAACTTCGCTATTTAATCTATTGAGCGGCATGAACAAAGTCAGCTCTGGTGAGATATTTTTCAATGGCGAGGCTATTCAATCAATCCATGCCCACAAGATTGCACAAAAAGGTCTGGTGCGTACCTTTCAAGGTGCAAAGATTATTAGAAGGCTTACGGTTGCCGAAAACTTGATGATGGCGGTCAAAGGTAATCCGGGTGATAACCTGCTTGGTTTTTTCACTCCAAGAGCGCGAAAAGCTTTTGAAGTTAAAGCCCGCGAAGAGGCAATGCGCCGACTAGATCAAGTTGGACTTACCAAGTTTGCAGATGAATATGCTGGAATTCTTTCAGGTGGCCAACGCAAACTTCTTGATTTATCCAGAGCTTTGATGGCAGACCCAACTATGTTGCTTCTAGATGAGCCTTTTGCCGGAGTAAATCCAACTTTGGTTGAAAAACTTTTAACTGTATTAGCCGCACTGCGAAAAGAGCAATCAATTACCTTCTTATTGATTGAACATGACTTAGAAACCGTGATGAACATTTCTGATCGGGTGATTGTGATGGCCGAGGGAAAGATAATTGCAGATGGATTACCAAATTCAATCTATGAAAATGATTTAGTGATTGATGCATATTTAGGCTCTCGCCGGAAGGATTCTTAAATGTCTGATAAAACTTCAAATAAATCACTGTTTACAGTTTCAGACTTGCAAGGTGGTTATGGCGATATCCAAATTCTCAACGGGGTATCCATTAATGTGCCAGAAAAGCATATTGTCACGATCGTGGGACCAAACGGTGCTGGAAAATCAACAATATTAAAGGCAATCTATGGCATCGCAAAAGTTACATCTGGTTCTGTAACACTCAATAAAGATGGCGTGGCAGTTGATGTGCTAGCTACCAAGCCTCATAACTTATCCAAAATTGGCGTGGGTTATGTTCCACAAATTGAAAATGTTTTTCCTGCATTAAGTATTGAAGAGAATCTTGAAGTGGGATACGTAAATTTTGCAAACAGATCGTTAGATGAAATTCGTGATGATATTTACGGAAGATATCCTGATTTGAAAAAGCGACATAAAGATCGTGCCGGAACGTTATCCGGAGGCCAGCGACAAATGTTAGCGATGGCGCGGGCACTAATGTCTTCACCTAGTATTTTACTACTTGATGAACCATCAGCAGGTTTAGCGCCGGCACTTGTTGATCAATTATTTGACGAGCTAGTAAAAATTAATCAATCGGGAGTAACAATTTTGATGGTGGAACAGAATGCACGTCGCGCGCTAGCGATTTCTGATTATGGCTATGTTCTAGACATGGGCCGCAACCGGCATGAAGGCGTTGGATCAGCCCTGGTAGATGACCCAGAAATCGTAGGGATTTATCTCGGAAAGAAGTAGAAAGAAGTAATCGTTACCAAAAAGTTATAATTCTTCCGTGTAAAAGTTCGCTATTTGCTACTTGCTATAAATAAATACCCTACACAACCTCTATTCATTTAGGTACATTAAAGTTAAGGTTCTGTCGATACGTGGCCACCTGCTTAACCTGAAAAGTTAAGTTAAACCAAGGAGAGATATGAAAGCAAAGTATGTAATTTTAGCTTCAGCAATTGCTTCGGCACTTGTTGTTAGTGCACTTCCAGCACAAGCTGCTGGCGTAGATATGAAGATCGGTACTATTCACCCACTTACAGGTGGAAATGCTGATTACGGTATTGGCTTAACTACTGCTGCAGAATATGGCGCAGAGCAAATTACAAAAGCAATGAAGGCTGCAAAGGTTCCTGGAACTTGCAAGATTGTTGCTTCAGAAGATGATCAAGCAACTCCTGCACTTGCAGTAGAAGCAGCAACCAAGCTCGTAAAGAGCAATAAGGTAAATGCAATTGTTGGACCATTAACTTCTGGTTCTACAGTTTCTGCTGCACAATCTGTAACAGTTCCAAACAATGTTGTAATGATTGCGACAGCAGCATCAAGCCCAACAATTACAAAGTTTGCAGATAAGGATCTGTTGTTCCGTACATATCCATCTGACGCTTTCCAAGGCAAAGTAATCGTTGCCGCTGTTCAAAAGAAGTTTGGTAAGACAGTAACGCTAAGCATTGGTGCACGTAACGATGCTTTCGGAACTGCTCTTGCAAACGTTGTAACCAACGAATGGGTTAAGGGTGGCGGAGACATCGGCCGTAAGGTTCTTTGGAATCCAGATAACGCAACCTTCGATTCTGAAGCAAAGCTTCTAACTGAAGGCTCACCAGATGTTTGGGTAATCGTTGACTTCCCTGACACCTTTGCAAAGGTTGGACCTGCATTGGTTCGTACCGGCGCATGGGATGCAAAGAAGACATTCTTCACAGAAGCTATGTACGACGCTGCAGTCATTAAGACTATTGGTGTTGACATCATGGGCGGCGCAAGCGGTACAGCTGCAAAGTCAATCGGAATCGCATCTGACAAGTGGAAGAAAGATCGTAAAGCTGCAAAGCCAGCAACAAAGGAAACTTTCGTTGATGCTTCAGCCTACGATGCAACAGTTCTACTTTGCCTTGCAGCAATTCACGGAAAGAGCACAAAGGGTTCAGTAATTTCAAAGAGCCTACGCGCTGTTTCTGGTGCTAAAGGTGGAACAAACATTCCATGGAGCAAGCTAACTGATGCCGTTAAGGCAGCAGCAGCTGGTAAGAACTTTACCTACCAAGGTGCTTGGACCACTGCAAAGTTTGATGCATACGGTGATTCAAGTGGTGCACTATTCCGCGTATACAAGATTGCAGCTGATGGAACACTCAGCTCCGATGACGCTGAGGATGTGCGCTTCTAGTTCAACCCTGATGCGTCGGATCTATATCTGACGAAAAAGGTATATCTTAAAAATTTAGGCCCTGGGAAACCTAGGGCCTAAATTTTTTTTATCAGTTCCAAAAAGAAAAGAGTAAAATTCACATCATGCCCATGCTCCCCTCCAGAAAATTAACTGGCTATCCGGTCTCACTAGCCGTTCTGGATTTTGGGTTATTTACAGTTCATGCCAATGGCAGAATTATTGGAATTCCCGGATTTTTAATCGAAACAAGCACGGGTGAAAAAATACTGATTGATACTGGGTTTCCGGAAAAGTATGCCAAAGATATAAACGCAGCCTCCCTAGAGGACAACTTGGGTGAGTTTGGTGAGATTCTGGAACTTACTCACGAGAATCAACCTGCTGCGCAGTTGGCAAAACTTGGGATAACTAAGGCCGACTTAGATTATTTAATAATTTCTCATACTCATATTGACCATGTCGGCAACATAGATGGTTTTCCGGGCGTGCCAATAATTATGGGAAAAGAAGAGCGAGAACTAGAACGCCCTATCTATTGGCGAGGCAACAAGCCTTTAGAGTGGCCAGCGTCCGAGTATCTGCTAATTGATAGCGATTACGAATTTGGTGCCAATTTTAAAATTCTGCACGTTCCAGGACATACACCTGTCGAATTATCGATTCTCCTTACACTCCCCAACACCGGTTCCATATTGCTAACCAGCGATGCTATTTCCAGAGAATCTGAAGTAAGTGAAGGTTGTCTTGATGCAACAGATCCAGCCCAAGCGATAGCAAGTGCAAATCGAATATTGGATTTAGCTAAAGCGCATAATGCGTTTGTGATTTATGGCCATGGGCCAGAGCAGTGGAAAGAGCTAAAGAAAGCGCCGGATCTTTATAACTAGTAAAACTAGCTACCGGACATCTCTCCCCTGATTTAAAATAATTACATTGCCACTAGAGACATCGCCAGCAGTAGAAATCAAAAAACCTACCCAAGCAGCAATTTCATCTGGCTTCATCGCAGCGCCTCTCGGCATTTGAGAGATTGCTTTCTTTAATACTTCATCGCTAAGAACTTTAAATAGTGGTGACTCGGTCATTGCAGGAGCTATTGAATTTACACAGATTCCTTCACGCGCATATCGTCGTGCTAAATCTTTAGTTAAGGTATCCATTGCTGCTTTACTCGCGCGATAGTGCGGTGGATCAAATACATCAAAGTTATACGCGCCATTAGAAGAGATGTTAACAATTTTTTTAATCCCAGGTCGCTCTAACATCAACTTAACTGATTCTTGTGAGCAGTAGAAAGCAGAAGAAAAATTCACTGCCATTTGCTTTTCAAATTCCTGTGCCGGAATATTTGGAAATTCGGACATAAAGCAATCCCCTGCGTTATTTACAAGAGCATCAACCCCGCCAAATTTTGCCTTAATACTTTTAAAGACTTCAGCGATTTTATCAGCAGAGGTTAAATCAACCTCAATAGTTGTTACGTTAGATGAGAAAGTAGTCTCCAGCTTTTTAAGGCTTTCAGTATTTACGTCTAGTGCAATTACGTGAAATTTATCTTGAACAAGTCGGGCAGTTATAGCGCTGCCCATTCCGCCGCTTGCTCCAGTTACAACTGCAATTTTGTTGCTCATCAAGTTAGTCTTCCATAATCCATTAAAAGCTATCCCATCACAGTTCCGGTGTTGTCAGCATTAAACAACCGCTTACGCGAAAATGCCGCCATGTTGATCTCATTGCCCGTGCGAACTGCACGAACCTTCACTGGATCAGCGTCGTGATCCCTGCCAGCACTTACTGCATCAATTAACTCTGTCATCAGCTTTCCAACCATCGGAGCATTCTTAAATTGATTCCCACTCGTACCAATTGCCACATAGAAGCCATCACATTCGGTGCGGTCATAAATTGGCGTCCAATCAGCAGCAACGTCATAGATACCAGCAATGCCAGATGCAGTGTTAGGAATCTTCAGCGCCGGAAATCTACGTGCTGCTCGAGTCACTTGGGCTTCGAATAATTCTTTTGTTCTATTGAGGTTTACCGCTTCAACATCATCAACCCAGTCAAGTCGATCACATTCTGGTTCAGTGCCGCCTATATACGTTGCACCAGTCGGAGAAGATCTCATGTAAGTGCCAAGATCCAGATCGCCAATAATCGGACCTGGGAGTAAATTCATTGGAGTCGTTATTTGATGAACTTCCTGGCGCATTGGCCTAACAGAGATTGTAAAATCTTTACCCACACCCGCAAGTTGATTAATTTGATTAGACCAAGGCCCGCCAGCATTAATTACGATATCTGCAAAAACCTTTTCAGTGCCATCTAATTCAACGCCTATAATTTTATTTCCTTCTTGAAGAATTGCGGTTACTTTAGATTTAAAACGAAATGTAACACCAGCGCTAATTGCAGCTTGTGCCAAATTCTCTGTTGCAAGTAACGGATCATCGATGTAACCACCATTAGGAGTGTAGATAGCACCAAGTGAATCTTTGGCATCTTCCCAAAACTCATCATCAGCTAAAGTTTTCGGTGGCCAATATTTACCAACATCTATCCCAGGTACATTCTTTGATAAGTCTGTTGACTTCCAAATTTCATATGGAATTCCAACTGAATCAAATAGTTGTGATGTCTTCTCACCTGAAATCACCGGTGCATCCAACATAACAACACCAACATCAATCATCTGTGAATAGCGCTCTTGTTTCTTACCAAGATGATCTGGCCAGTTTTTCCAGCAATGAAAAGATTCCCATGCGAGCGCAACTGCATCGAAGGTTGAGTAATTAAATCGAACTACGGCGCTTGAAGCACTTGTAGAACCTTGCCCTGGGCCTTGTGCTTTATCGATTGAAACAACTTCATATCCCTTAACGGCCAATTCAAAGGCAATTGAGCAGCCAATTACACCGGCACCAATAACTATTGCTTTAGCCACCTAGGAATTTTAACTCGCATTCCGATGGGGTGGAGATGGTGGCGGGTGAAGGATTTGAACCTTCGAAGGCAGAGCCGGGGGATTTACAGTCCCCTCCCATTGGCCGCTCGGGCAACCCGCCAGGGTTTTTTACGGCTTGCGTAGATTACCTTATTAAGTCGCGCACTTACTAATTCCTAATTCGGGCTCCATTTTTGCGGACTTCAGCAATATTGGTTGCACCTGAAAGTGCCATTCCATTTTCAAATTCTCTGCGCATAATTTCAATCACTTGCTCCACACCGGCTTCACCGTTGGCCATAGCGCCATATAAATAGGCGCGACCGATGAATACTGCTTTTGCACCAAGAGCAATTGCTCCGAGTGCATCAAGGCCCGACATGATTCCACCATCGATATAAATCTCAACTTTATTTCCAACAGCTTTAACAACTTCAGGAAGAATTTCTAGTGGAACTGGACCACGATCGAATTGGCGACCACCGTGATTGGAGAGGATTATTCCTTGAACACCAAGTTTTGCTACGGCCTTTGCATCATCAACGCTTTGAATTCCTTTAACAATAATTGGGCCTTTCCAAACCGTGCGCAGCCAGGCTATATCTTTCATAGTTGTGGCTGGATCAAAGATTAATCCTGCAAGTTGCGAAAGTGGTTTATCCCAACCTCTGAAGGCAGCGAATTCTAATTTTCCGGTAGTAAATAAATTTAGCCACCAGACTGGTTTGCGAGCAATTGCAAAAACTGTATTGATTCTAATTTTGGGTGGAACGGTTAGGCCATTTCGATTATCTCGATAACGAAGACCTACTACTGGAGTATCAACCGTTAAAACTAGCGCTTCAAATCCATTATCTTTTGCCTGCTTAATTACAGCCAAGCTATCGCTACGATTTTTCATAATGTAAAGCTGGAACCATCGTCTGGAATTTGGAACTGCTGCTGCAAGTTCTTCCGGAGAGGTCGTTCCCATTGTTGATAAGGCATAAATCAAATTCTTGTTACTGGCTACATTTGCGACTGCTGGTTCACCGACATGATGCATTAAGCGGGTGTATCCGGTTGGCGCAAAGCAGATTGGGATATCTACAACTTTGCCTAAAATCTTTTCGCTAGTGTCAATCTTGGAGACATCTCGCAAAACTCGTGAATTAATTTCGATTCTGGAATATGCCGCTCGGCTTCTGGAATATGCGATCTCATCAATCGCGCCACCTTCGACATAATCAAAGACAACTTTCGGGGTGCGCTTTCTTGCAATATTGGCCAAGTCGTCGATGCTTTGTGCTCGAAGCAATTGCCCTTTATAAGGGTTTAGCGAAGGAATGGTCCAATCAATCAGCGACCAAAAATATGGGAGGCTCGGGAATTTACGAGTGCTCCGAATCATGAGCACAATTTACCCTACAATTGCGCTCAGTAGAATATGTAAATTCTAGAAATTCGCTCATTGATAAAGGGGTCTTTAAATTGGCTGATTCAAGTTTTGATATTGTCTCTGAAGTTGATCATATGGAAGTTGATAATGCTTTTAATCAAGCCGATCGCGAAATTGCAACACGATTTGACTTCAAAAATACCGATAGCAAGATTGAAAAGTCTGGCGAAAAGTTTCTAATTGAAGGCCAGTCGGAAGAGAAGGCAAAGGCAGTTCTAGAAGTATTCAAGGACAAGTTAATCAAGCGCCAGGTTTCGTTGAAACATCTTGAGTCAACCGATCCAGAGTTAAGCGGAAAGATTTACAAGATTAGTTGCACACTTAAAGAGGGTATCTCTACTGAAAATGCCAAGAAGCTGGCAAAGATAATTCGTGATGAAGGTCCGAAATCTGTAAAGACTCAGATTCAAGGAGAGACGCTTCGAGTCACAAGTAAGTCTCGCGACGATTTGCAGGACACAATGGCGCTAGTAAAAGGACAGAAGTTAGATTTTGCAGTTCAATTTACGAATTACCGTTAATTGATGAGCAAAACTCGTCTCGGTTTTATTTACGGCTTTACCTCTTACACGCTCTGGGGTTTATTTCCGCTCTATTGGCCACTGTTAAAACCAGCAACCCCATTGGAAATGGTTTCACACCGCTCTGTTTGGTCGCTAGTTATATGTGTAATCGCACTCGCTGTGGGTCACCAGCTTAAATCTACTTTTGCTTTAATGCTCTCCCCCGGAGTTTTTTGGAAATTTGTATTAGCCGCTGGCTTTATTTCCATAAATTGGCTTACATATATCTGGGCCGTGAATAACGAGCAGATAGTTGAAGCATCGCTCGGTTATTACATGCAGCCAATTCTTCTAGTTCTCATGGGAATTCTGGCCTTTAAAGAAGAGATGCGAAAAATTCAATGGGTGGCGTTTATTGTTGCAACAATTGGCGTAATTATTTTGACTCTCGATTATGGTCGCCCACCTTGGATCTCATTTGCACTTGCCTTCTCTTGGAGCTCTTATAGTTTCGTGAAGAAGAAGATTGATTTAGGTTCATTGCAGGGGCTTGCAATCGAAACTTTAATCTCGTCAGTTTTCTACGGAAGTTACCTGCTTTGGATTGGCCAGAAAGGCGAAGGTCAATTTGGTAACGGTTTTGGCCTTACCGCACTATTAATTGGCGCCGGCGCTGTTACTGCGATTCCGCTGCTTCTATTCAATGGTGCAACAACGAGAATTCCATTTACGATGATTGGTTTATTGCAGTATTTAACTCCAACGATTCAGTTTATGCTCGCCGTGTTCTTGCGTCACGAGCCAATGCCAAATGCAAGATGGATCGGCTTTGTATTTATTTGGGTAGCGCTGATAACTCTTGGTTATGACTTAATTAAATCAGGAAGTACGCGAGATAACCGCTTGGCTCAGCCCGACTAAAGCTGCTTTTGCTGGACCCTCTGGAAGTATTTCTAAATGTTTCTGGGCTGATTGACCGTAGCCAGCAACTAATTCACGTGATTTAGTTAATGCGCTGTGGCTTCGTAGTTTCATAATAGTTTCTGCGACAACCGCTTCATCAGTAATCGGTGCGGATAATATTTTCTTTAGTTCGGCATCTGCTGGGTCGCTTGATTCAAGAATAAAAAGTGTGACAAGAGTCGGAACTCCCTCTCGGAGATCTGTTCCTGGTGTCTTTCCAGACTCCTTTGAATCACTTGCGATATCAATGATGTCATCTGCAAGTTGAAATACGGTTCCGATTTCTTCGCCAAATTTCGTAAGTGCATCCATGATTTTTACATCTGCGCCAGAAATCATTGCACCGTATCTAGCACTTGCTGATATGAGTGATGCTGTCTTATCTGCAACCACATTTAAATAATGTTCTAATTGCGTCTTACCTTCACTTGAACCTTGAGTCTCGGTTATCTGGCCTATTACTAATCTTTCAAAGGTGAAAGCTTGTAAGCGAACCGCTTCTGGGCCTAGATCTGCCAGCAGTTGAGAAGTTTTAGCAAATAAATAATCTCCGGTAAGGATTGCAACCGTGTTGTTCCAGCGGTTATTTGCACTTTCAACACCTCGGCGAAGTGGTGCTTCATCCATTACATCATCGTGATACAGAGTTCCTAGATGTGTTAACTCGCAAACAACTGCGGCTTCAATAATTCCTTTTGCTTTTGGATTACCAAATTGCGATGCGATAAGTGTCAGGAGCGGACGAAGTCGCTTACCGCCGGCATCAACCAAGTGTCTCGAGGTTTCGATTACCAAGGGATATTTGCCCTCAATGGAGCCACGCAGAAGCACTTCGACTTCAGCCATAGAAACTAGAAGTTCTTGTTCAAGTACCGGATCAATATCCGGAATTCCAATTTTAGTCATTAGCGTAAGAAGTAAGCGAAGTCTTGCGCGATATCAAAGAGAAGCGATGGGGCTATTCCCAGAACTATTGTGATTAGTGCGCATATTGAAATTGAAATTCTGGTGAGAATTGATGGGATTACAACTGAAACTGAGTCATTAGTTGAATCTGCAAAGAAGAGCATCAAGATGACTCGTAAGTAGAAGAAGACTGCAATCGCACTAGTAAGCACGCCTGCAACAACTAGATAAATGTTCCCTGATTCATAGGCGGCCGAAAAGATTGAGAATTTACCAACAAAGCCACTTGTTAATGGAATACCTGCAAAGCTAAGTAGGAATAAGGAAAATACTGATGCTACTAATGGAGATTTCTTTCCAAGGCCGACCCAACGATTTACATCACTAACTTCGCCAGCAGAATCTCGAACTAAGGTAATAACTCCAAAGGCACCTATTGTGGCAACACCATAAGCCAGAAGATAAAAGAGCGTTGCACTTAGGGCGTTCTGATTCAGCGAAACAACTGCGGTAAGAATAAATCCAGCATGTGCGATTGAAGAGAAGGCCAACATACGCTTCATATCTCGCTGCGAAATTGCTGCAATTGATCCAACAATCATCGTAATTACTGCAATCACAGCGATAATTGGTTTCCAGCTTGTTTGTGCGGAATCTAACCCAAGGTAGAAAATTCGTAGGGTTGCACCGAATGCTGCAGCTTTTGTTGCTGCTGCCATAAATCCTGTAATTGGTGTTGGTGCACCTTGATAAACGTCAGGTGTCCAAGAGTGGAATGGAACCGCGCCAACTTTAAATAACAAACCAACTGAAAGAAAAGCGATTCCAAGAAGTAGGAAAACATCATTTCCACCGGAACCACGGATTGCATCAGTTAAGCCATTGAGTGAGAGCGTTCCGGAATAACCATAGAGAAGAGCGGCGCCAAATAGAAAGAATGCTGATGAATATGCACCGAGTAAGAAGTATTTAAGTGCTGCTTCTTGCGAAAGTAATCTGCGGCGGCGAGAAAGTCCGGCCATTAGATATAACGGGAGCGACAATACTTCTAGCGCTACGAAGAGAGTTATGAAATCTGTTGCGACTGGAAAGAGCATCATTCCGGCAACCGCAAACAGGGTTAGTGGAAAAACTTCGGTCTGTTGTTTTCCGGCTTGAATAGCGGCTGCTTCTTCAGGTGATCCAGGAAGGGCAGAAGCTTGTGGGGCAAAGTTATCGTGATCTGCAATGATTAAAATTCCTAGAAATGCAAAGATTAATATCGCGCCTTGTAAAAAGATTCCAGTACCGTCAATTGATACAGATGTAACTGCAGCGATAGATGAGCCTTGATTTCTGACACGGAATAGTTGCTCGAATGAAATAACTATTGCACCAAGTGCAACTACTAATTGCAGACGGGCCCGCCAAGCTTGCTTAGCAAAGGCTTCTATAAGAACACCGATTAGGGCAGCACCGAGAATAATCAGCATTGGTGCCAAGAGTGCGTAATCTAATTTAGGCGCAGTTAACATTTACTTCGCCACCTTTGCTACTGGATCGCTTACCCCGGCATTTATCATTACAGTCTTTGTAGTTGGATTAATTACTTCAAGTGCTGGTTTTGGATAGAAGCCGAGTAGAACTAGAACTGCAATTACTGGCGCAATCGCGATTTTCTCTCGAAGATTTAGATCTGAAATTCCTGCACTTGGCGCCGGAGTTTCGCCATGTAGAGCGCGTTGAACTGCGAGCAGAACATAAAGTGCGGCAAGAATGATTCCAAGCGTTCCAAGAATTGCAGCAACTGGATACTTCGCATAAGAACCAACTAGAACTAAGAACTCACTAACGAAACTTGAAAGACCTGGAAGTGCAAGTGCGGACATGCCTGCTAAGAAGAAAGACCAAGCTAGAACTGGGGCAACTCGTTGTAAACCACCGAAGTCTGCAATTTGAGTAGAACCACGACGCTTTATCATCCAACCGGCAGTTAAGAAGAGCGCTGCAGTTGAAAAGCCATGATTAACCATATAGAAAATAGCGCCAGTTAAACTCTGTGATGTAAGTGCAAAAATTCCAAGTGTTATAAATCCAAAGTGCGAAATCGATGTAAAGGCAATCAGAGAGTTAATATCTTTCTGCCCAATTGCTAAGAAAGCGCCATAGAGAATTGAAATTACAGCCAGCGTAATAATTGCGGGCGTAAATGTCTTGGTTGCATCTGGGAAGAAACTCATGCAGAAACGGATCATTCCGTAAGTTCCAACTTTATCTAGAACACCAAGAAGCAACGTTGAAGTTCCAGCAGTTGCGGATTTAGCAGCAGTTGGCAGCCAAGTATGGAATGGCCAGAGCGGCGCTTTAATTGCAAAGGCGATAAAGAAGCCAAGGAATAACCAATTCTGTGTAGCAGAATCAATTGTTAACTCTGAAAGTCTTGCGATATCGAAAGTTGCGCCACCTTGATTGGTAGAAATTATGTAAAGACCAATTACTGAGGCCAACATCAGCAACCCACCGAAGAGGCTGTAAAGCAAGAACTTCATTGCTGCTGCTGCGCGTTCGCCAGAACCATAGCCACCGATAAGGAAGTAAACCGGTAGAAGCATTGCTTCGAAAATTACGTAGAAGAGGAATACATCTGTCGCTGCGAAGACACCGATCATCATAGTTTCTAGAATCAATAACAGGATATAGAAAACCTTTACATTCCAACGGCCATTTTCGGATTCGTTCCAACCTGCAAGAAAGACGATTGGGACCAAAATTGTTGTCATCAAGATAAGCACAAGTGCCATTCCATCAACGCCAACAGCATAATTAATATTGAATGCAGAGATCCAAGTGCGGACTTCAGTGAATTGCAGGGCGCTATTGCCGCGATCAAAACTAATTGCCATCACGATTGAAACGAGCGTCACTAATAAGGAGAAGCCGAGAGCCACTTGCTTAACCAGCTTGGCATTGCTTGCTGGCAAAATTCCAACAACCAGGGCTCCGATTAAGGGAAGCAGCTGTAGCGCTGTCAAGATACTCATAACGTCACCATCCAAACTGCTGCAACTAAAGCGAGAACTCCAAGAACCATAATTAAGGCATAGCTTCTGACATATCCACTTTGAATATTTCGAATTGATGAAGCTGAAATTTGAATGACCCAACCGACTACTCGAACTAAGCCATCAATAACTTTGTAATCAGTCTTTACCAGGCCTGCAGTTAACTTCTGGCCAGGACGCATAAACACTGCTTCGTTAAATGAATCTTGATAAAGATCTTTCCGGGCAGCTTTTGTAAAGCCAGTTACATTTTCAGGTGCAACAACAGGAACGGTTCGATACTTCAGAATTGCAAAGGCAACTCCAATTGCAACCACGACAAGTGCCATAGCTGAAATTGCTAGAGGAGGTAAAAAGTGTTCCGAATGATGTTCATGACTCTCGTTTACAACTGGTTCTAACCAATTAACGAGTGCGTTACCCGAGTTAAGTAGGAATCCTGACGCAACCGATCCGACGGCCAAAACTGCCATTGGTGCCCACATTAAGAATGGTGATTCATGTGGATGTGCATTCTCATCCCAGCGCTTTGTTCCAGCGAAAGTTAAAACCATTACGCGAGTCATATAGAAAGCGGTAATTCCAGCACCGAGAAGCGTGGCACCACCTAGAAGAATTCCCTCAACTCCCCCAGCATAAAATGCAGTTTCAATGATTTTATCTTTTGAGTAGAAACCAGCGAATGGTGGAACTCCAAGAATTGCTAAGTAACCGAGTCCGAAAGTTGCAGCGGTAATTGGCATAACTTTTCTGATAGCACCATAACGTCGCATGTTTACTTCATCATTCATGCCATGCATTACCGAACCCGCACCAAGGAACATTCCGGCTTTAAAGAAGCCGTGAGTTATTAAGTGCATGATTGCAAATGCATATCCAACTGGACCAAGTCCGGTAGCAAGAATCATGTAACCGATTTGCGACATTGTTGAAGCTGCAAGAGCTTTCTTAATATCGTCTTTTGCAGTACCGATTAGTGCACCAAACAGCAGTGTTATTGCTCCAACTATTACAACCATTAGCTGCGCAGTCGGTGAAGCATCAAATATAAAGTTAGAACGAGTAATTAGATACACGCCTGCGGTAACCATTGTCGCGGCATGGATAAGTGCTGAAACTGGAGTAGGTCCGGCCATTGCATCGCCAAGCCATGATTGCAATGGGAATTGTGCAGACTTTCCTGCTGCTGCTAGCAGAAGCATTGCGCCGATTGCAGTTAGTGCGCCGGCTGATGCACCCGATGCACCCTCTTTAACGCCAGCAAAAGTTACAGTTCCGAATTGTGTGAATGCGATCATGATTGCAAGTGAAAGACCGACGTCGCCAACACGGTTAGCAACAAACGCTTTCTTTGCAGCAGTTGCGTAAGCAGGCTTTTGATTCCAGAAACCAATTAATAGGTAGGAAGCAAGACCTACGCCTTCCCAGCCAACATAGAGATTGAGATACGAATCTCCCAAAACAAGAAGAAGCATCGCGGCGATAAATAGATTTAGGTAGGCAAAGAATCGACGGCGATCGCGATCATGGGACATATAAGCAATTGAATAGATATGAATGAGGGTTCCAACGCCAGAAATAAGTAGAACAAAACAGATTGAAAGCTGATCTAGAAGTAGCGAGGCATCGACCTGAAATGTTCCAACTGAAATCCATTCAAATACTTTTTGAGTAGCAGCACGGGCTTCGCCTTCGCGCCCCTGCATTGCAAAGAATTCCATGACGCCAATTACAAATACTGAAGCTGAAACTAAAGTAGCAAAGATGTGGCCCCATTTATCAGCGATACGACCTAAGAGCAGCAACAGGCCAGCGCTAAATAGTGGAAGTGCGATTAAGTAAACCAAACTTGTGCTCGTAGTCATTAGCGCTTCAACAAACTAGCATCATCAACAGATGCTGATCGACGGGAGCGATAAATCGTAACGATAATCGCAAGGCCAACTACAACTTCACAAGCTGCAACAACCATCGTAAAGAAGGATGCTACTTGTCCAGAAAGATTTCCATGCACTCTTGAGAACGTTACAAAAGCTAGATTCGCGGCATTTAACATTAATTCAACACACATAAAAACAACGATGGCATTTCTACGAACAACTACGCCAATTGCGCCGATAGTAAATAGCAGGGCAGATAAATAAATATAGTTTGCAATATCCATTTAATCTTCCTCCACTTCTTTAACTTCTAGTTCAAATGGTTTTGAAGACAACATGTCGCCTCTTGCATCAAGGGTTGCTGAAACCGATAACGGTGCTGGGGTTCCATCAGGCAATAGCGCTGGAACATCAACCGCGTTATGAAGGGCATAAACACCTGAACCTGGAAGGCCAGCAGCTGTTGCAAGAGATGCGCCACGGAATCTTGCAATCGATTGATCGCGTTGTGCAGTGCGGGATTTAGTAGAGGTGCTGTGTGCGAGAACCATTGCACCAAGTGCTGCAGTAATTAAAAGTGCGGAAACAACTTCAAAAGCCCAGACATATTTCGTAAACAACTCGCTTGCAATACCTTGAACATTGCCATTGGAGTTTGCATCTTGCAATCCGATAGCTTCAACTCCAAGATTTGATCGAGCAATCAACGAAACCAGTAAGCCACCTAACCCAATTGCTGCTGTGATTGACGCTGGTCGTTGGCCACGAATGTTTTCGACTAGCGAATCCGAAGAATCCACACCAACTAACATCAGAATAAATAGGAACAGCATCATTACTGCGCCGGTGTAAACAATAATCTGAACAATCCCAAGGAATAGTGCACCTTGTGCAATATAGAAAATTGCCAAGGTAATCATTACCCAAGCCAATAGAAGTGCGGAATGAACAGCTTTCTTTACAAAGAGCATTCCGAGCGCTGACACAACTGCAAGGGGCGCAAGAATCCAGAACATAATAGCTTCTGGGGCAAGTGTTCTGCCGACTTCAAGAGCCAGGCTATCCATTGGACCCGCCCTTTATATCGCCACGGTAATAATCAATGTGAGTTTTTCCTGGAGCCATTGGATGAGGTGGTTGCAACATCCCTGCCTTTAATGGCGCCATTAAATCTTCTTTCTCGAAGATTAACTTGGCACGTGATTCATCAGCTAATTCATATCCATTAGTCATAGTTAGCGCACGAGTTGGGCAGGCTTCAATACATAGACCGCAGAAAACACAACGCAAATAATTAATTTGATAAACCTTGCCGTAACGTTCGCCTGGCGAAAATCTTTCTTCTTCAGTATTTGATTCGCCTTCAACAAGAATCGCATCTGCTGGACAAGCCCAAGCACAGAGTTCGCAACCAATACATTTTTCTAGGCCGTCGTCATAGCGATTTAATTGGTGGCGCCCATGAAAACGTTCTGCAGTTGGCTCCTTAACCTCAGGATATTCAACGGTATTAACTTTCTTAAACATTGTTATAAAAGTTACCCAAAAACCTTGAAGCTGCTTGGCAAAGCTCTTTGCTTCTTGACTTTCAATTGGTGCATTAGCCTTCGCTGCAGCCGTTAAACCGAGATCATTTGAGCGCGGAGTTAATGAGTTATCCATTTAGTTGCTCCGTTCTATTCCTAGTAATTTTTCCTGGAATTGCAGGAACTGGAAAACTTGGGGCAGATACTTCTCCGATTGCGTCTTCACGTTCACGACGTTTTTTAGCTGACTCGAAGAGACTTGAACCAGCAAGAACAAGAAGGACAACTCCGAAGCTAAATCCAAGAACAACTGCTCTTGGGGCGCCTTGCTGTGAAAGGACGCGCAGAGTTGCAACAATCAAGATCCAAAGTAAAGAGAATGGAATCAAAACTTTCCAACCAAATTTCATGAATTGGTCGTAGCGCAATCTTGGAAGCGTTCCACGTAACCAGACAAAGATAAAGAAAAAGAAAACAACTTTTGCCAAGAACCAAATAACTGTGAACCAACCACCAAGCCAGCTTTCAGTGAAGCCAAGGCCAGGAAGTGCGTGATATCCGCCCAGGAATAGTGTTGTTGCAAGTGCAGATACCGCAACAATATTTACATATTCAGCTAAGAAGAAGAGCGCAAATTTAAGCGATGAGTATTCAGTATGGAATCCACCAACAAGTTCACCTTCGGCTTCAGCCAAATCGAATGGCGCGCGGTTGGTTTCACCAACCATTGAAATTGCATAAATAACAAATGATGGGAATAGCGTTACACAGAACCACCATTGATTTTGAGCTGCAACAATTTCACCGGTCGACATTGAGCCTGAATAAATAAAGACCGCAACCAGCGAAAGTCCCATTGCAACTTCATAAGAAATTACTTGGGCACTTGAACGAAGGCCACCTAGTAATGGATAAGTCGATCCTGATGACCAACCAGCAAGAACAATTCCATAAACACCAACTGAAGCAATTGCAAGTACATAAAGAACACCAACTGGAATATCAGTTAGTTGCATAACGGTTTCATGGCCGAATAGATTTACTTTTCCAGAGAGCGGAATAACTGCAAATGACATGAAACAAGTTGTAGCGCTAATAATTGGAGCGATAACAAAGACAATGCGATCTGCTGCTTTTGGGATTAAATCTTCTTTAAGCGCAAGTTTCACACCATCTGCAAGTGCTTGGACTAAACCAAACGGACCAACTCGGTTGGGCCCAAGTCGTTGTTGCATGCGCGCAACTAATCGACGCTCGCCCCAAACTGACATAAGAGTTGCAAGAACGCAGACAACAAAGATGAGTAGACCTTTGACAAGAATTATCCAGCCGGGATCAGTTGCGATTATTTCTGCATTAGTCATGCCTTCACCACCGTAACTTGGCCATTTACAAATCCCAGATTCGCAATTACTTGGGAATCAATTGAATTACGTGGCACCCAAATTTCGTTGTCAGACATTTCGCTGATTTCAACCGGAAGTTTAAGTGAACCTAAATCTGATGAAATTGAAATTAGTTCGCCCTCATTAACACCAAGCTTTTCGGCTTTTGTCTTCGAAATACGAGCGGTTGCTTTGCGAGCAGTTCCAGCCAAGTTCGTTTCGCCATCTTGCAGGGTTCCTAGATCCAGTAACAATCTCCAAGAAGTTAAGTTCATTTTTTCTTCAGTAGCAAGAGTTTTAACGGTGGAAGTCTTTTCGAATGAAATTGCCGCACCGTCCCAGTTTCCAAGCGCTGCTATTTCGCGTGCGGTTGCTGCAACCGTCGGCAAGTTAATAGGTGTTCCCATTTCATCTGCAATCATTGAAAGGATTCGAACATCACTTCTTGAAAGTGAATCAGCGATTGCTTTTTCAAAGGTCCTTGCGCTTCCTTGCCAATCTTGGAACGATCCACTTTTTTCGATAACCGCTGCAACAGGTAGAACAACATCTGCGACAGCAGTCACTGCGCTATGGGTGATTTCAAGTGAAACTACAAACGAATTCAATAATTGAGAGAGTGCAGTATTAGAAATATCTAGTGGATCAACGCCACCGATTACAACTGCATCAAGATTATTAACTATCAATGCATGTAAAATTTCAGAAGTTGAACGACCTGGGTTGGCTGGAAGCGAATCAACTGCCCAAGCAGCTGCAACATCTACTCGTGCACTTGCTTGCGAAACTGGTCGACCACCAGGAAGAAGTGTTGCGATAGCACCTGATGCAATTGCACCTCGTTCGCCAGCACGGCGTGGAATCCAAGCTAACTTGGCACCAGATTTTTCAGCCAAATCTACTGCTGCTGAAAGTGCGCCGACTTTTTCGCCTAGCCGTTCGCCAACCAAAATAACGCTCTTTGAAGTTAACCCTGAAATCGATGAAATATCAGAGACAAGTTGCGCCTTTAACTTAACAGAGCCGCGACTTGCAACAGGAGCGTCACTTATAACTGCAAGAGCACGCTTTCGCAATTGCTTATAGATGCGCAGAAAAACTATTGGTGATTCTTCTTCTGGCTCAAAACCAAGTAGAACAACTTGATCTGCCTTATCAATATCTTTGTATGTTGTCTTTAGCCCAAGGACAACGCTGCTTAAGAATGAACTCTCTTCATCAGAATGTGGGCGGGAGCGGAAATCAATATCATTGGTTCCAAGTGCTACGCGAGCAAACTTGCTGTAGCCATAAGCATCTTCAACTGTTGCCCGGCCACCAACTAATACTCCAGCGCGCTTACCTTTCAAACCCGCTGCAGCAAATGCAATTGCTTCTGGCCAAGATGCTTCATGTAGTTCGCCATCTTCGCCGCGAATCATTGGCGAAGCCACACGTTCTCTACTTGTTAAATATTTAAATGCCCAACGTCCTTTGTCGCAGTTCCACTCTTCGTTAACTGAAGAATCATCGCCGGCAAGGCGACGTAAAGTTTTTCCGCGACGAATATCGGTACGCATTGCACAACCTGATGCGCAGTGTTCGCAGGCAGAATCAACTGAAACTAAATCGAATGGGCGTGCACGGAACCGATATGAGGCGCCGGTCAGGGCACCAACTGGGCAGATTTGAACAGTGTTTCCGGAGTAATAAGACTCAAATGGATCTTCTTCGTAAATACCAACTTGTTGTAACGCACCACGTTCAATCAAAGTAATGAAGGGATCGCCAGCAATTTGTTCAGAGAAGCGCGTGCAACGAGCACAGAGCACGCAACGTTCGCGATCAAGTAAAACTTGGGATGAAATTGAAACTGGTTTTTCAAATGTTCGCTTTACGCCTTCGAAGCGCGATTCTGGTCGACCAGCGCTCATAGCTTGATTTTGAAGTGGGCACTCGCCGCCTTTATCGCAGACTGGGCAATCAAGAGGATGGTTAATAAGAAGAAATTCCATAATTCCGGCTTGCGCTTTTTCGGCAACTGGTGAAGTTAGTTGGGTCTTAACAATCATATTGTTTTCAACTGGAATTGTGCATGAAGCTTGTGGCTTTGGAAATGCTCTGCCATTAATTTCAATATCAACTAAGCACTGACGACAAGCACCTGCTGGTTCTAACAACGGGTGATCGCAAAAGCGTGGAATCTGAATTCCTAATTTTTCTGCGGCGCGAATAACAAGAGTTCCCTTTGGAACAGTTACTTCAAAACCATCAATTACAACAGTAATCATTTCAACTGCTGCTTGAGTTTCAAGCAGTGCTTGTTCAGGTGTCATTTATGCACCAACAGTCTTGAATAACGTTGAAGCGACTGGATCAAATGGGCAACCACCATTGCGTTGATGTTCAAGATATTCGTCACGGAAATACTTAAGTGACGAGATGATTGGAGCGACGGCGCCATCTGCAAGTGCGCAGAATGAACGACCAGCAATGTTGTCACAGAGATCAAGAAGTTTTGTTAAGTCAGCTTCAGTTCCCTTGCCATCTTCAAGATCTTGAAGCATTTGAACCAACCACCAAGTTCCTTCGCGACAAGGTGTGCACTTGCCACATGATTCGTGCTTATAAAATTCGCACCATCGAAGTGTTGCTCGAACTACACAAGTTGTTTCATCAAAAATCTGAAGCGCCTTTGTTCCAAGCATTGAACCAGCAGCAGAAACACCTTCGTAATCAAGCGGAATATCTAAATGTTCGTCGGTAAACATTGGAGTTGATGAACCGCCAGGAGTCCAGAACTTAAGTTTGTGGCCTGTGCGAACCCCACCGGCAAGTTCTAATATTTCGCGAAGTGTTATTCCGAGTGGTGCTTCAAACTGGCCTGGATTATTTACATGTCCAGAAAGTGAGTAGAGCGTAAAGCCTTTGCTCTTCTCGGTTCCCATTGTTTGAAACCATTCGACGCCATTTTTAATGATTGCTGGAACTGATGCGATTGATTCCACATTGTTAACAACTGTTGGTTTTGCATATAAACCTGCGATAGCTGGGAATGGTGGACGTAGCCTTGGTTGGCCACGGAAACCTTCAAGTGAATCAAGTAGCGCAGTTTCTTCGCCACAAATATAGGCACCGGCGCCAGCGTGCAAGGTAAGTTCTAAATCAAAACCTTTTCCGCCAATATTTTTTCCAAGCAACCCCGCTTTATAGGCATCTTCAATTGCCTGTTGCACACGACGATAAACATGGACTATTTCGCCACGGAGATAAATAAATGCATGATTTGCTCGGATCGCATATGACCCAATAATTATTCCTTCAATCAAAACATGAGGGTTTGCAAGAAGCAGAGGCGTATCTTTGCAAGTTCCTGGTTCGGATTCATCGGCATTAACAACTAAATAATGTTCTTTGTTATCGCCTTGTGGAATAAATCCCCACTTACTTCCAGTTGGGAAACCTGCGCCACCGCGACCACGTAATCCAGAATCTTTAATCATTGTGATTACTGCATCCGGTTCCATAGCCAAAGCTTTTGTTACCGCTTGATATCCGCCAGCGCGTTTGTAACCTTCGATAGTGAATGAATCTTTATCGTCCCAATTCGCTGAAAGGACTGGAGTTAATTTGCTCATTTATTTTCCACCTTTAGCAATTTTAAGTCCGAGCAGCGTTGCTTCGCCGGCAGAAACACCTTCGTTAGCAAGGCCATCATTTAAACCGGCAAGAACTTCGGAATTCTGTTTCCAGGTGCGAAGAGTTTTTGGGCCACGTGTAGGCGGCGTTGGATTTCCAGCACGGGCGCTATCAACTAAATCTTTTACACTCTGTGGAGTTTGGTTGTCATAAAATTCCCAATTCACCATAACAACAGGTGCGTAATCGCACGCTGCATTACATTCAATTCTTTCAATAGAGACTTTGCCATCTGCTGTTGTTTCATGATTCTTAATTCCTAAATGTGTTTCTAGTGAATCATAAATTGCATCGCCGCCCATAACTGCACACAAGGTATTTATACAAACACCGACGTGATATTCGCCAGCAGGTTCAGTTCGGTATTGGGTGTAAAACGATGAAACCGCAGTTACTTCAGCTGTTGAAATATCTAATAATTCTGCAATCTTTTCGATCCCGCGTGGGGTTACATAACCATCAAGGGCCTGGACATAATGAAGCAGAGGCATTACTGCAGAACGAGATCTTGGATATCTAGCAATTATTGAATCCATTATTTTTAATTGATCAGGAGTGAAATTCATTAGCGATCAACCCCTCCCATAACTGGATCGATTGATGCAACTGCGCCAATAACATCGGCGATCATTCCACCCTCGGCCATTGCGGAAGTTGCTTGAAGATTATTGAAAGATGGTTCACGGAAGTGCACTCGGTATGGTCGGGTTCCACCATCAGAAACTAAGTGAACTCCAGTCTCACCACGTGGCGATTCAACGGCTGCATAAACCTGGCCAGCTGGAACTCGGAAGCCTTCAGTAACTAATTTAAAGTGATGAATAAGTGATTCCATCGACGTTCCCATAATTTCACGGATATGTTCGAGTGAGTTACCCATTCCATCGCTACCAACAGAAAGTTGTGATGGCCATGCAATTTTCTTATCGGCAACCATTACTGGTTGACCTTCAGATTTATCTAACTTGTCGCAAGCTTGTTCAATAATTCGAAGTGATTGTTCAAGCTCTTGCATACGAATCAGGAATCGACCATAAACATCACAGGTGTCAGTTGTTACAACATCAAACTCATAATTTTCATAGCCACAATATGGATCAGTCTTTCGAAGATCCCATGGCATTCCAGCAGAACGAAGAACTGGGCCGGTAATTCCAAGTGTTGTACAACCAGCAAGATCTAGGTAACCAATCCCCTTAGTTCGCAGCATCCAGATGGTATTTCCTACTAATAACTTCTCATTATCTTTAAAGTTGTGACGCAACTCATTAACAGTTTCTCGAATCTTTGCTACTGCGCCTTTTGGAAGATCTTGTGCAACTCCACCAGGACGAACATAAGCCATATTCATACGTAGGCCAGAGACCATTTCAAAAACATCTAATACTTTCTCACGTTCGCGGAAGGCAAAGATCATTGGTGAAAGTGCGCCAAGTTCAAGGGCTCCGGTGCCAAGTGCAACCATGTGTGATGAAATGCGGTTCAACTCCATCATTAGAACGCGAATTTCACTCGCGCGTTCTGGAATGTCATTTGTAATTCCGAGAAGTTTTTCTACGCCTAGACAATATGCAGTTTCATTAAATATTGGTGCTAAATAATCCATGCGGGTAACAAAAGTTACGCCTTGAGTCCAGGTGCGATATTCGGTGTTCTTCTCAATACCAGTGTGAAGATAACCAATTCCGGCACGCGCTTCAGTAATTGTTTCGCCTTCAAGCTCGAGAACTAAGCGAAGAACTCCGTGTGTAGATGGATGTTGTGGTCCCATGTTTACGACAACGCGCTCTTCTTTTGTCTGTCCGATTTCGGTTACGAGTGAATCCCAATCGCCACCTGTTACTGAATAAACGCGACCTTCGGTTGTGTCGGTTGCTGATGCGTATGAATCGCGTGTTGTCATCGGTATGACCTACGTTCAGATGGTGCAGGAACTGTTGCACCTTTATATTCAATTGGAATTCCACCAAGTGGATAATCTTTACGTTGTGGATGACCTGGCCAATCATCTGGCATCAAAATTCTGGTTAAACCAGGATGGCCATCAAAAATAATTCCGAACATGTCCCATGTTTCCCGCTCGTGCCAATTGTTTCCAGCCCAAACTTCAACTAGTGATGGAAGATGCGGATCAGAATCAGGAACGCTAACTTCTAAACGAATTCGACGATTGTGTGTCATTGAAAGTAATGGATAGACCGCATGTAATTCACGGCTCTTGTCTTCTGGATAATGCACGCCATTTACGCCGAGACAAACCTCAAAACGTAAGGATTGGGTATCACGTAACTTCATAGCAGTTTCAAATAGTTTTTCGCGCTTAACGTGAAGTGTTAATTCGCCACGATCAACAATGACTTTTTCAATTGCATCACTGAATTCTGGATATGCGCGTTCTAATTCATCTGTAACTTCATCAAAATAACTTCCGTATGGCCGCTCGCTTGAACCAAAGTTTGCAGCGCTGCGAACTAGACCACCGAAGCCTGAAGTATCGCCAGATCCACTGGCGCCAAACATTCCGATATTTTCACTCATGTAAGCAAGCCTTTTAGTTGGTGCGTTGGTTTTGCGGCAAGTGCGGCAGCTTCAACTTCTTGAATAATTTTTTCACGGTTGACGCCAAGTTTTTCACTGCCAATATGTTCGTGCAATTTTAGAATTGCATCCATCAGCATTTCTGGACGTGGTGGACATCCTGGCAAGTAGATATCTACTGGAACAACGTGATCAACACCTTGAACAATTGCGTAATTGTTAAACATTCCGCCTGAAGATGCGCAGGCGCCCATTGCAATTACCCATTTAGGTGCAGCCATTTGATCATAAATTTGGCGAAGAACTGGTGCCATTTTATTTGAAACTCGACCAGCAACAATCATTAAATCTGCTTGACGAGGAGATGCTCGAAAAACTTCCATTCCAAAACGCGCTGCGTCATAACGTCCGCCACCGAATGCCATCATTTCAATCGCACAACATGCAAGGCCAAATGTTGCAGGCCAAAGCGAGTTCTTGCGCATATATCCGGCAAGTTTTTCAACAGAAGTAAGTGCAAACCCAGCCGGTAACTTCTCTTCTAGACCCATGGATTTAATCCCATTCCAATCCGCCGCGACGCCAGACATATGCATAAGCAACAAAGACTGTTGCAATAAAAATTGCCATTTCAACTAATCCAAAGAGACCTAATTGATCGAAAGTCACTGCCCATGGATACAAGAAAACAATTTCAATATCAAAAACAATAAATAACATTGCAGTTAAGAAATACTTAACTGGAAAACGTCCGCCACCTGCTGCTTGTGGAGATGGTTGAATTCCGCATTCATACGCTTCTACCTTTGCCCGGTTGTAACGTTTTGGACCAGTAAGTGCGGCCGCAACAATTGAAAAAACACCAAAGCCAAAGCCGATTGCGCCAATTACCAGGATCGGTACGTATGGGTTCACGGCAAGGGAGTCTACGCGTTTAGGCGTTGTAGGTCACAATTTACAATTCTCAAATCCACAGGAGTTGTAGGACATGTGGCACCAATCACGGCTTTACACCCGTATGAATGGCGACTATTCCAAAGGTTAGATTTTTCCATTGGACACTTCCAAAACCGGCGGCTTTCATCAATTCGGCTAGGCCAATTTGGTTGGGCCAGGCCAAAATAGATTCGGCCAAATAAACATATGCATCTGGATTAGATGACACTTTCCTTGCGACCGTTGGAAGTGCGCGCATTAAATAACGGAGATAAATTGTCCGAAAAATTTTATTTGTAGGTTGCGAAAATTCAACAACAACCATTCGTCCACCAGATTTTAAAACCCGAAAAGATTCGCGTAGTGCTTTACTTGTATCAGAAGTATTTCGTAATCCAAATGAAATAGTTGTTACATCAAATTCATTATCTTTAAATGCAAGTGCGAGCGCATCACCTTGTGTGAATGCCAAATCTGGATGTCGCTTACGACCGGCGTCTAACATTCCTTTAGAAAAATCGAGTGGTATGACATCTGCACCGGCATCTGCAAGTGGTCGACTTGAGGATCCGGTTCCTGCCGCAATATCTAAAATGCGCATTCCTGGTTTCGGTGCAATAACTTCGGTTGCCACCTTGCGCCAGGCTTTAGTTCTACCAAGGCTTAGTAAGTCATTTAGTAAGTCGTATCGACGGGCAACGCCATCGAACATGGCTGAAACCTCTTCGGGTTCTTTGCCTAAATCAGCTCTACTCACGCGTATATTCTTGTGGTGTTAGGCTCCGACCACAAATTATAAAAGGGATCGAGGTTGGCAAAATGGTTCAGATTTCACAAGTAAGCACCCTTCGATCTGCGATTATTCCTCGCACTTCGGCCGCATCTCAAATCTCTTTGATACTTACTGGAACCGTGTTTCTTGCTTTGATGGCCCAAATTTCTTTTCCTATTCCTGGATCTCCTGTTCCATTCACTGGCCAAACTCTTGGTGTATTACTTCTCGGAACTGCATTTGGTGCTGGTCTTGGATTTAGCACTATGGCTTTTTATTTATTAATGGGAATTGCTGGAGCACCAATTTTTGCTTCTGGTTCCAGCGGCCTAGAGAAGGTTGTTGGTGCTACCGGTGGCTATCTAGTTGGAATGTTGATTGCCTCCCTTGTTATTGGTGCATTGGCTGGACGCAAATGGGATCAAAAAATTAGAACAGTAATCCCAACAATGGTTATCGGAAATGCAATTATTTTTACCTTCGGTTTAATTTGGCTACATCAATACACTGGCGAAAATTGGCGATGGACTTTTGAAAAGGGACTTACCCCATTTGTTCTAGGTGAACTAATTAAAATAGCAATTGCCAGCACTGCGCTTCCTGCAGTATGGAAATTTGTTTCAAAGCGTTAACAACCAAGATTTAGATAAAAGTGCCGACAAACATAACTACTGAACTTCTTGGTGAGCATCCAGCGCTGGAGTTAATTGCAACCGAATTAGATCTCACCGCTTCTTGGATGCGCGGTGGCGATGGGTTAATTGGTTTTGGCGAATGGAAGAGCACCAGCGTAAAAGGAAAGAACCGATTTGTAGATGCCAGAAAATGGTGGCACGAACAACTAGCTACTCTCAAAATCCAAAATACTGTCCATGGCAGCGGGACTGGGCCAATACTCTTCACATCATTTGCCTTTGATCCAGCTGAAGAATCAAAGCTAATAATTCCGGAATTAGTTATTGGAAAACGTGGAGATAAGTCTTGGATTACTTGGATTGGCGATAGAAATCAGCCAACAATTTCAATCCTAGGGAATACAAAGTCAATTGGCAAAGTAATTTTTGAAGCTGGTGCCCTCTCTGATTCAGAGTGGAAAAACCGAGTCGCTAGCGCTGTTAACAAGATTAAGAATGGCGACCTAGAAAAAGTTGTTCTAGCGCGAGATTTGATTGGCAAGAGCACTGCAGTTATTTCAAAGCGAAATTTAATTACCTCATTAAGTAAGAATTACCCATCAACCTGGGTCTTCCTTGTAGCAAACTTGATTGGTGCAACTCCAGAATTATTGGTTAGATTGAATAAATCACTCGTAACATCAAGAATTCTTGCTGGAACTATTCGCAAATCTGGTGATGAGGCGAAAGACCTTGGTCTGGCTGCATCTCTTGCAAAATCATCGAAAGATCTGGAAGAGCACGAGTATGCGGTGCGTTCGGTGGCGCAAGCGCTAGAACCATTCTGCTCGTCCACAAATGTTCCGGAATCACCATTTGTTCTGCACTTAGCAAATGTCATGCACCTTGCAACTGATGTAACTGGTGTTTTGAATGATGCAACAACCCCTATCGATATCTTCACTCTTATCTCTTCACTGCATCCATCCGCCGCAGTTTGTGGCACACCTACTCAGGCTGCAAGTGCTGTCATAAATGAATTAGAAGAGATGAATCGTGGCCGATATGCCGGACCGGTTGGTTGGATTGATGCACGTGGAGATGGCGAAATTGGAATTGCGCTGCGGACTGGTGAACTTTCTGAAGATGAAAAATCAATTCGAATCTTTAGCGGATGTGGAATTGTTGCTGGTTCTAATCCAGAAGATGAATTAGCAGAGAGTCAAGCCAAGTTAAGCCCGATGCGGACTGCGCTAGAAATACGAGCGTAGGTTTCAATTAAATTGTTCGCCATTGACTGGCGGGTAGGCACTTCGACAATCACAAAATGTAGGCCAGTTTTATTCTGCGAAAATGTGTAATTTATATCTGAAATAGATTTGACCTTAGAAACACTAATTTGAAAAGCGGCAATAACCTTTTCAAGATCCTGATTTTGTGGCGTTGCAAACATCTCCTCAAAACCTGCTACTCCAGCTTGTGGCAATGTAGAGAAAATCCCACCACCATTGTTATCAATTACAAATATCGTTAAATTATTTGCTGGTGGTGCAAGCAGAGCAGTTAAATCATGTAAGAAGGTTAAATCCCCGATAACCGCATAGGTGCGTTCAAAGCTATTTGATATGCCGAAGATTGTTGAAAGATTTCCATCAATTCCAGCTAGTCCGCGATTAGCAAAAACATTTATACCGTTGCGAGGCGTAGCAAACGCTTCGATATCTCTTATAGGTCTTGATGCTCCAACAAAAAGCGCAGAGCCTTCTGGAACGCCAGCAGCAATTGCTGTTAATGCGCTTTGTTCACTCCAACTTTGGTCCTGCGAGATTGCAACCCCAGCGAGCTTTGAAATCTCATGCCAATCTGAAATCCAACTTGGATTTAGCAAAGTTACTTCTAATTTAGGAAGTGCAAAAAATACTTGAGAAGCTGTTCGTTTGGTATCAATTGTAGAAATTCTTGGGTCAACTACATAGGTTTTTGCTGCGAGTGCAATGTAACTATTGATGCTGCGCGATAACGTGGTGCGACCAATAATTATTGCAAAATCTGCCTTCAGGTAATTTCGAATAGCTTCATCACTCAGCATTGCACTGGCATGCCTAATCGAGTTCGCAAAAGTTAATGGATCCTCAGCAATGACTGGCAGCCCAGAGGCTTTTACAAACTTTTCGATATCCGCAACTGAAATAGTTCCGTGATCATGGCCGATAACAATCACACCATTCCCGGTTACAGATAGCGATTTGGCGCTTTCAACTTCAATCTTAGGTGGAACAATCTTTAATCCGGTTAACCAATCATTCGAGTTATTGGGGAGCAGTGGCTCATCAAATTGAATATTTAAGTGAGTTGGACCGTTTCCTAATTCAAAGGTAACGCCAGAAACTAAATCAAAGGCTGGAATGTTTGGGAATATGCCTACTTGATCTGTTGTCTGGTTTGCACCAGTTTTGCGCAACCGTTCTGGTCGGTCAGCGGTTATTGCAATTAATTTGTTGCTTCCATGCCAGGCCTCTAACAATGCCGGGTGAAAATTAGCTGCCGCAGTTCCGCTAGTACAGATAACAGCAACATGTTTATCAGTTGCCTTAGCAATTCCAAGTGCGTAAAACGCAGCACCGCGTTCATCCAATTTGATGTGTAGCTCGATAATTCCATGAGATTTAGCTTCATTAAGTGCAATTGAAAGTGGCGCATTTCTGGATCCTGGTGAAATCACAAAATCACTTATGCCAAGTTCGATTAAGTTACGAATAGTTTGACGGGCTAGATCAGTTGCGCTGCTCACTCTGCCACCTTTCGCCAAAACCATTTTCCCAAATTCTTTCAATGCGATTCTGCCACCAAAGTCTACGGTCTGCAGGTGCCAGATATTTAGCTACCAACTTCTCATCCGGGGAGGTGCGATTCACCGCGATAGTGCCAGCAGTTATTTCGAGTGCCGGAAATACCACATCGCTTTCCAAGAGCGAGAGAGTTGCAAGCCCGCAATCAAAATTTAGGTCACTCTGGTTTGCCGCTAATGCAAGTCCATGTGAAATTCCAATTCCAGTATCTAATGCACTTGAAATAACTGCAGGTAATCCAATCTGAGCAATCAATTTATTGGCACGTGACATACCTCCTGAAGGCGCCCATTTAATGATTGCGATATCTGCAAATTCTTTAGCATCACTAAAGTTACTTGTTAAAGCGTTTCTAATGGATTCATCTATCGCGATCTTCATCGGAATTTCTTCTTTTAATTTCCTTAAATCTTCGATTTCTAAACAAGGTTGCTCGATGTATTCAAATACTTTGCCAAAACGTAGATAGTAGTTATAAAGGTTTAACAAGGCAGTTTCAAGGCTCCAACCGCCGTTAACATCTAATCTAATTTTGAAATCTGGGTTAAAGTCCAGAGCTGCTTCAACTAATTCACAATCGTTTTCAAAATCATCGACCTTAATTTTTACTGTCTTTGCACCGGGAAATCTCTTTAGTATTTCTGGCACGCGATCAATTTCTACCTTTGGCAGCGTTGCATTAATTCCAATAGAACTTCGTTTCAATTCTGGCCACGGAATATTTGCGCCTTCTAGCGCTGCATATAACCACTGCTCTGCTTGCGCATCGGAGTATTCAATAAATGGCGAGAACTCACTCCAACCTGCAGGTCCGCGAAATAGCGCAGCTTCACGAACAGTTACACCGCGAAAATTTGTGCGCGTAGGTATGGCAACAACAGTTAGATCAGTGAAGATCTCATCTAGGTGCCACATTTTTAGTTACGGGCGCTTTGGAAATTTACTGAAGTTCGGTTCACGATTCTCTTTAAATGCATCGCGACCTTCTTGACCTTCTTCTGTCATATAGAACAAAAGTGTGGCATCACCGGCAAGTTGTTGCACTCCTGCAAGTCCATCGTCTGCGGCATTTAATCCAGCCTTTAACAACCTAAGTGCCATTGGCGAATGTCTTAACATTTCACGGCACCAAGAAACAGTTTCTGCTTCAAGTTCGCTAACTGGTACAACGGTATTTACCAAGCCCATTTCGAGTGCTTCTGTTGCATCATATTGGCGACACAGGAACCAAATCTCGCGAGCTTTCTTCTGGCCAATATGTGCAGCCAATAAACCAGCACCATATCCACCATCAAAAGATCCAACCATTGGTCCGGTCTGACCAAACTTTGCATTATCCGCAGCGATTGTTAGATCGCAGACAACATGTAAAACATGTCCGCCACCAACAGCCCACCCGGCAACCATTGCAACAACTGGTTTTGGCAATCTACGTATTTGAATCTGTAAATCTAAAACATTTAATCGGCCAATGCCTTTTTTGGCGAGTGAATCATTTCCTAAATATCCATCATCACCGCGAACATTTATATCCCCACCTGAACAGAAAGCTTCAGTTCCAGCGCCGGTGAAAATGATGACTCCTACAGAATCATCATCACGTGCAAGTGAAAAAGCTTCTTGTAATTCAAAGAGTGTCTGTGGGCGAAATGCATTACGAACTTCAGGTCGATTAATTGTTATTTTCGCGATGCCTTCAGCAACTTCATAAATTATGTCCGAAAAAGCCTCGCCGCCAGTTCCAACGATCCATTTTGGAATGGCTCGACTACCTGGTTCGCGCTTAAAGGGTTTGCTCACATTTCCTCCTACAAAATATATAGATAGCCTACGCGGGTCATGAAAACTTCGGTAATTGATATCGGGCTCCAATGGGAGGCGCCAGCGCTGACCCTTGCCCTTTCTGAAGTATTTAATCAAGGCGAAGCGGCCCAAGTCATAGTGAACACAACTGGATCTTCCGGAATTCGAAAGCGGGTCCTGCTTTCAACAGATGTAATCGGAAAATCTGCGGAATTATCAAATGCACAAGTTGGTGCAGAGCCCGGGAATATTTGGTCACTCCTGCTGCCAATAAATCATGTTGCTGGATTAAATGTATTAGCCCGAGCCATAAAACTTGGAAGCGAAGTTGTAAGCGTCAATGAGACTGCTGACTACACGGCAATCGTTCCAACTCAATTACATCGCGCACTGTTTGGTGACGCCAAACTTTTGGAACATCTGCAGAAATGTAAATCGGTATTAGTTGGTGGAAGCCCTGCCAGCAAAACAATTTTAGAAGCTGCAACCAAAGCGGGAATAACGGTAATTACTACATATGGAATGACTGAAACTTCTGGTGGCTGCGTTTATAACAACAAGGCGCTTCCTGGTGTTTCGGTTAAGGCTGATGAATCTGGTCTGCTCATGATTAAGGGGCCAATACTTGCTGATGGCTATGAAAATAATCAGGAACTTTGGAATCAAAAGTTTAAAGACGGCTGGTTCTTAACTAGTGACCTTGGCACAGTTAAAGATAATGAAGTACAGATAATTGGTAGGGCAGATGATGTAGTCATATCAGGTGGCGAAAATGTTTCACTAACCGCTATTGAGATTGAATTGGCTGCTAATTTTCCTTGTGTAAAATTTCTTGCAACAGCAATTGCAGATGCCGAATGGGGCCAGAAGATCTGCCTAATTTCAGATTATGAAATAGATATAGATCAAGTAACACAAGTTCTAAAAAATAGTTTAGGAAAACAATTTGTTCCCAAGGAATTTCTGGTAGTCAAGCAAATACCTGAAATTGGAATTGGCAAACCAGACCGTGTCAAAGCCAGCCAGTTGTTCCTAGATAAGCAAAGATAAGTAGATGAATATTTGGATTGCGGGTGCAAGACCGCGCACACTTGCTGCGGCAATCGCTCCCGTTTTTATTGGAACTTCACTTGTAACGGCCGAGGGTCAAGGAATCAATTGGATAAACGCGCTCCTTGCTCTAGGGGTTGGTTTACTGCTTCAAATAGCGGTTAATTATTCAAATGATTATTCCGATGGAATTCGCGGAACAGATGATTCCCGAGTCGGACCAGTCCGTTTAGTTGCAAGTGGTTTAAAGACTCCACAACAAGTTAAGAGAGCTGCCTTCATTAGTTATTTTCTGGCTGCGCTTTGTGGCTTGATTCTCTCTATTAGAACTTCACCAGTTCTAATACTTATTGGTGCGATCGCAATAATTGCGGGTTGGACATACACAGGTGGAAGAAAGCCATATGGCTACAGTGGTTTTGGAGAATTTTCGGTATTTGTCTTCTTCGGCTTAGTTGCAACGATGGGTTCGTATTTCGCGCAATCACAGAAAATTACCTGGCAATCGCTATTACTCGCGATTCCAATGGGAGCCTTATCATGTTCAATTCTCGGCTTAAACAACCTGCGAGATCGGCCAAAGGATGAATTAGTTGGTAAGAATACTTTGGCGGTCCGACTTGGTGACTCTGGAGCTAGAAGTTTCTTGATTGCATTATTGCTACTTTCCTTCACCGCTTCGCTCGCTGCCGTAACGATTTCACCTTGGGCCTTGATTGTCTTAGTAACGATTCCTTTCTATTACATTTTGGTCAAGGGTATATCCAGTGGCCTGACAGGACCCGCTCTTATTCCACTCTTGAGCAAGACGGGCGAGCTGCAATTGCTGACTGCGCTGTTGATAACGTTCGCACTAATCCTGACAAAGGCTTAAACTTCTCTTATGCGTTTACTCTTCACAATCTTTGTTCTAGCCCTCTCTTTTTATGCCTTCTTTGATTGTGCTAGAAGCCAACAAGAAGAAGTTCGTAGATTACCTAAATGGGCTTGGCTATTACTTATTTTTCTTTTCTCTTCAATCGGCGCAATTGCTTGGTTCGTATTAGGAAAGCCAAGGAAAAATCCTGGTCCTGGACGTGGTGGTCGTGGAAAAATAATTCCACCAGATGACGATCCCGATTTCTTGCGCAAGCTCTAAAGCCTAAAGCCCGCTATACGTATGCTTTCCCGTTCCCCAAATATTCACATAAACATAATTAAATAAGAATGTTGAACCGGCGAATAAACATAACCAAGCAGCTTTACGACCGCGCCAACCAACTGTTACACGTGCATGTAAATATGCAGCGTATGCAACCCAGGTAATAAATGCCCAAGTTTCTTTTGGATCCCAGCCCCAATATCTTCCCCATGCTGCTTCCGCCCAGATTGCACCAGCGATAACAGAGAATGTCCAAAGCGGAAATACCAGAGCAACGAGACGATATGAAAGTTGATCTAACGCTTCAAGTGAAGGCAACTTAAGCGCCCAAACTGGTCGGCCACTGTTCTCTTCGTATCTATCTAAAATTAAGTATGTAGCAGCGATGCAATTTGCTAGAAGAAATACTCCGCCAGAAATAATTGCAGCAGATACGTGAATTACTAACCAAGCCGATTTTAAGGCTGGAACAAGTGGAGCGCTTGGAACATAGAGAACCGTTATTGCAGTTCCAAGAGTCAATAGAACCGAGATTGATACTGGTAATCCAAGCCATCTAATTTTATATTTCCAAAGGGCAAAAATATAAGCGCCCGTAAAAGCGAGAGCACCTGTAATAGAGAACTCATACATATTTCCCCAGGGAACTCTCTCTGCGGAAATACCCCGAGAAACTACCCCAACCAGTAAACAAAGGAAAGCAAGAACAATCATTACTGTTCCAAGATCACCACTGCGTTTAGTTCTAGTGAAATCAAATTTAGTTTTATCTCCAGAATTGCGAAGTGAGAATGCAACTTCAATTGCGTGGGCGAAAAAAGCCACTGTGAATAGAACTATCGCTGAATAAACCGCGTAATTGGATATGAATGCGTAATTGGTTGAATTCACGCCCTTATCCTTTCATCCCTTTAACTAGTGAAGCAATTTCATTTTCAAGTCCCGGAGCCGCGTTCTTTGCAAGCCCGGCAACTTCAACACCAGATTTATTTATATCCGCTTTTACCCAAATTCGACGAGACCTTGTAAAGAGCGACATTAATAAACCAAGAATTGCAAAGATGGCGCCAAGCAATGCGTATATCTTGCCTGGGTCGCTAACTATTTGCAGGTTGACCCAAGGTGTCCAACCTTCGAATGTGATTGAACCGTCACCAAAATCATGAGTCTCGTTTAATTTCAAAGTTTTTAAACCAATTCGCTGCATTTCTGAAGTATTTAACCGATAGACAGATTGCGGAATGCCGGAATCCACACCAAGGTCTCCGGTCCAGATGGAAAGAAGCAATCGTGGATCTAAAACTTCCGGATAACTAGATATTGCCCCGCCCCCTTCTGCTCTTTCATAAGTTGGCGTGAATGATCCGATGAACCCAACTTGAGGCTGCATATCAGGAACTTTAATTGCTCCAGTGGAAGTCAAATTTCCATCTTGTGGCAAGAATATAACTGCACCTTGATATTTAATTTCACCGCTCTTATCGCGAACTGTCACAAGTGGTGAATACCCATTTGCTTGTAAATAAACTTTAGTGCTGCCAAATGTTAGAGGTGAATTGACCCTAACAACTTTAGATTCTTCAGTTGTTCCAACTTCATTCGCCACATTGGCGCTAAGTTTGTAATCACTTGGGGCACCTGTTACCAAATCATATGTTGCTTTAAAATTGGTTGCAGTTATGGAGAATGGATTTAAATTCTTTTCGGTTTGTAATTTTCCAAATGAAATAACATCGTAAGAAGTAGGAGTATTAATAAATCTTTCCCCCACATTAATTATGGCATCGCCTTTCATTCCGAAGAGCGAGCCAAGTGCAACGCCAACTAATATAAGAATTAGCGAGAGATGGAACACCAGATTTCCAGTTTCTCGCATGAAACCTTTCTCCGCGGAAATTGAATTGGCATCTCTTCTAATCCTAAAGTGGCGTTTTTTAAGCCAAGCTTCTGCGCTATCGAGGCTGCCGGTAGAAAGTTCGGCATGGAACTCCATTCGATTTAAGTTCTTCGGAGTTAGTGATGGCTTAGCTCTAGCCCCTTTTGCGTGCTCAAAGCTTCTTGGCAATACGCATCCGATAAGCGATACAAACAAAAGAATGTAGATAGAACTAAACCAGGGCGAGCTGTAGACATCAAAAATTTGAAGTTGATCTAAGAATTTAGCGGTGCCGGGATTGCTCTTGAAATAATCGCTGACTGCAAGTGGATTCTGAGTTCGCTGTGGAAATAACGACCCAGGAATTGCTGCCACCCCCAACAGCAACAACAAAATAAGAGCGGTCCGCATGCTTGTAAGTTGTCGCCATAACCAACGAAGTGAGGAGCGTGCATCTAGCTCAGTATTAATACTCACTTAAACCACCGGTGCAAACTCAGATATAAAACCGCGAATTGAGTTCATAGCATCTGCCCATAAGCCAGTGACTTGTAATATCCCAATTAAAATTAAAAATATTCCGCCAATAAGAGTCAAGTAATTTCCATGTCTAGAAATAAACTTTCTTAGGCGATGTGATTTATCGAAGAAAACTCCAACGAGAATAAATGGTGAACCCAGACCAATGCAGTATGCAAAACTTAAAATTGCACCACGGAGAGCGCTTGATTCTTGAAAAGAGAGTGTCTGTACAGCGGCCAAAGTTGGCCCAATACATGGCGTCCAACCAACACCAAAGAGGAAACCAAGAATCGGTGCGCCAGCAAGTCCCGCACGAACTTTCCAGACAGGCTTAAATGAGCGATAGAACTTCTGATTAAATAAGAAGATTATTCCCATCACAATAGTAAATAACCCTAAAATTATAGAAATTAGCTTTGAATTGCTTGAGATTTTAGATCCAAGTGAACCGAATATTGCGCCGTATGAAATAAATAAAATTGAGAATCCTAAAACAAAGAGAGTCGAACCGAGCGCTGCACGGCCTCTGCTTCTAACTTCAGTCATGCCTGCCGCATAAGCTAAATAGCCAGGGACAAGTGGTAACACACAAGGTGAAGCAAATGAAATCAATCCGGCAAATATTGCAACTGCTGATGCGATTAATAGATTGCCATCGAAGACAATATCAACGAAGAATTCAAACATTGATATCACTTCCTGCAACTTTTTCTAATACTTCTTTCATCGAAGAAACCGTAACCTGGCCACTAATTCTTGCCGCAACCCGACCATCTGCATCAATTACTATTGTGGTTGGAATTGCGTTAGCAGGAAGTGACCCTCGAAAACTTGAAATTACTGCATCATCTATCAATGTTGGGTATGTCAGGCCAAATCTCTTTACAAAGCTCTGTGCTGAACTTAAATTATCTCTGGTTAAAATCCCGACGAATTGAATATCAGGATTATTGATTGCAAATTCTTCGAGGGTTGGTGCTTCAGCCCGGCATGGTGAGCACCAAGATGCCCAAACATTAACGACCGTTATTTTTCCAGGTTCAGAACTAAAATTTGTTCCGTCAAGTGTTTCGCCCGAAAGTTTTGGGGCAAGGGTTCTCTCTGATTCCTTAATTACGATTGCAGATCCATCTCCAGAAATATAAGCGTTCTCACTGTTGCTTGAAATCCCACCGGTGGAGCATGAAGTCAATGTAAATATTGCTGCAATTGCTAAAATTAATTTCATTTACTTGGTAGCAAATGTTTAGCAGGTTCAGAGTATGAAACGCTGTTAATCATTCCTTCGTCGTCTAAATGTAAGGATGTAACGGAAGCAAGCGTGCAGATTCGTTTTCTTGGATCATGTAAAAGTCTGCGGCCTTCTATTGCCGAACGTAATATCCATATTGGCAATTGGTGAGAAACAACAAGGGCATCTTTTCCATTTGCAGCATCGCGAGCCGCAAAAACTGCAGCAAGCATCCGTTCTATTTGCTCGGTATATGGCTCGCCCCAGGAAGGTTTTGCTGGATTGCGAAGATGCCACCAAGAACCTGGGTGGCGAAGTACGCCACTTCCTAATTCGAATTTTTTGCCTTCAAAAATGTTTGCTGCTTCAATTAAGTTTTCATCAGTCGTAATTTCTAAATTATGTTTTGCAGCAATAGGGGCCGCTGTTTCTTGTGCCCGTTGCAGTGGGGATGCATGAATTGCACCTAAATCTAAATTCGAACTCCAGTCTGCAACTATTTGTGCCATCTCTTGGCCACGAGTTGAAAGGCGCCAACCAGGTTGCCGTCCGTAAAGAATCTTTTCTGGATTCTCTACCTCTCCGTGGCGCAATACGTGAATTGCTCGTGTCATGAGGTAATCATAACTTGAACGCTAAGGTTGGGTTATGACGAATCATGGCAAACGAGTTGCCTTCTTTGATGTCGATAACACAATTATTCGTGGCTCCACGATCTTCTTTCTTGGCCGCGGGATGTATCAAAGAGGTTTCTTTAGCAAGCGCGATATCTCGGCCTTTGTTCTGGCAAATCTAAGGTATCGCTTAACAGGAGCTGAGAAACCAGAAGAAATTGCCAAGTTTCAAAATGCGGCAACTGAATTTATTGGCGGCCACAATGTCAAAGAAATTGAAGCCATAGGTTCTGAAATTTATGATGAATTCGTCTCTCCTGCGCTTTGGCAGGGAACAATTGAAATTGCGAATCAACATTTAGCCAATGGTGAAGAAGTCTGGTTAGTAACGGCTGCCCCACAAGATATGGCTATCTTAATTGCAAAAAGATTAGGTTTTACTGGCGCTCTTGGATCTAAAGCCGAAGTTGTGGATGGAATTTATACCGGAAAAATGAATGGACTTTTGTTGCATGGAAATCAGAAGGCAATAGCAATTAGAGAGTTGGCTGAAAAAAGCGACATTGATTTACCAAATTCTTATGCTTATTCCGATAGCCATAACGACTTCCCACTTTTAACTGCAGTTGGAAATCCGGCAGCAATAAATCCAGATACCTTGCTGCAAATTCGAGCAATTCGAGATAACTGGCCAATTCATGATTTCCGGCGCGGCCGGGCATTGAAAGCGCTATTCGGCCCAATGCTCGCAAGGTTTGCTGCGTTATTAACTTTTCTCTCGCCTAGAAGATTGCGGTCGAGGTAGCTTCTAAAACTCGGTAAAGTAGGGCAGTTATGTCTGTTAATTCTTTTGCCGATGAATTGCGTGCCCGCAGCGATGAATCAATCGCGCATCTTTTTGCGGTGCGCCCAGATTTACTCTCCCCAGTTCCAACAGATTTATCAGCACTTTCGGCACGTGCTAATTCCACGCCAAGTTTGATGCGTGCCCTTGAATCATTGAATAAATTTCAGATAGAAGTTTTAACTTCTGCAAGCACCTTAACTCCACCTTTTTCAAAATCAGAATTACTCGCAGTCTCTGTTCCAGAAGCTGGAGAAGAATTAATGCGACTTTGGGCTGCAGCACTGGTTTATAAGGATGGAACAAAATTTAGATTGCCTGGAAATTTAGGCCAGTTAATTGGCGACGAACCAGCGGGCCTCGGTCCCCGCTCCTTGAAAAAAATAGATTTCAAAGCGCTCAAAGATATTCCTAGTGATTCTGCTGCAGTTCTAGACCGCTTAACTTGGGGACCACCGCGTGGGCAAGTCGGAAATATAAAATCGCCTGGCAAACCAATTGGTTGGTTGCTAGAACACGATTACTTAGCTGTGATGGATTCTAAGACAGTTGTCTTGCCACGTGAAGTAGGAATGCATTTGCGCAATGGCAAAGTATTTAAAGAATATTCACCAGTCGCCAATTCATTTACAGGAACTGCACGCAAACAGAAAGATATAGACCGCGCGGCAATTGCAAACATTTCAGACTTTCTTAGATGGTGTGAAGAGCTTGCACATAACTGGTCAGACGAGCCTCCTATCGCACTGCGCTCGGGTGGTCTTGGAATAAGAGACCTTAAACGTAGTTCTGAGCATCTTGGTGTTGATGAAAACTGCATCGCCTTTGTAGCTGAAGTTCTCTACCTCGGCGGATTAATTGTTATTGATACCGATGATCAGATTTTGCCAACTAACTCTTTTGATATTTGGATGTCCAGATCACTTGAAGAACGTTGGAGTTCCCTGGTTAATTTGTGGCTCGAAACATCGCGCGTAAGCGGCTTAGTCGGTAAGGCTGGCGAAAAAAATATTGCACCGCTTGGCCCAGAACTTGATCGTGCTGGCATTGCATCCATGCGCAAAGTAACCCTAAATATTTTGTCAGAAAATCTAGAGAATGATCCTGCGATTAAAAACCTACAGGAAATAATCGCTTGGCAGATGCCACAGAGATTCAATGCTGAATACATTGAATGGACTTTGCGCGAAGCAGAATGGTTGGGATTAACTGGCCAAGGCGCGCTCTCGGAATTTGGGATTGCTTTTCTTAATGGATCTGATGATCTTGGAGTAGAACGCGCACTACCAAAACCCGTTGACCATATTTTGATTCAAGCAGATAACAGCGCTATTGCTCCTGGGCCGTTAACTGTAGAACTCGCAAATATGATTGGGACAATCGCAGATATTGAAAGCCGCGGTGGTGCTTCGGTCTATCGCTTCAGCGAGAGTTCAATTAGACGCGGGCTAGATCACGGTCAAACCGGAGAACAGATAAAAGATTTCTTAAAGAAAACATCTAAGACACCAGTTCCTCAACCACTTGAATACTTAATTAATGACGTTGCAAAACGCCATGGTCGATTGCGAGTTGGTATTGCTCAGTCCTATATTCGCTGTGAAGATGAAGGTTTATTAACCCAAATATTGCATGACAAAAAATTAGAATCCCTTCGCTTCCGCAAATTAGCACCACAAGTTTTGGTATGTGATTTTGAAGCCGGTGATGTCATTGCAACTCTTCGCGAAGCAAATTATTTACCTGCTGCAGAAAATGCAAGTGGTATTTTAATTTCGGCCCCTGCTATTCGTCGCGCAAAATCTCGTCCAAGACCACCAAGAGTTCTCAGCGAAACATCTGCGCCAAGTGAAATTGTTATTAAAGCGGCAGTGCGAACACTTCGTACTGGTGAAAAAGCTAGTTCTCATAAGCCACGTGAAGTGCCGCGCACAACTGCAAATGAAACTTTAGATTTATTACATCAATATATTGAAGAGCAAGCCAGCTTGACGATTGGTTATGCAGATACAAATGGTGGGGTTTCTAATAGGCTTATCGATCCAATCTCTATCTCCTTAGGCACGTTAATCGCTAGAGACCATGCAACTGGCGAGATGCAGAGCTTTAGGATTCCGAGAATCACCGGCGTCAGTCCCGCAAAGTAAGGCAGACTTATCCCATGGCCATCATCGAAAATCTCAAGAAACTTGTTGAGTTTGAATCGCCAAGCGAAGATCTTGCTGCTTGTCGTGGCGTTGTAGAACTTGCAATTCAAATTGCAAATGAAAATCTAAAACCGGAAGCGCAATTAATTGAAGAAAATTCGCGCCCTATTTTTTGGTGGGGAAGTAAAAATCCTGAAGTAATTTTGCTTGGACATCTAGACACTGTTTGGCCTAAAGGGTCGTTTCTTCCAACATGGAGCGTTTCTGGCGATATCGCAAAAGGTCCGGGAATCTTCGATATGAAAGCTGGATTCTTGCAGGCAATTTATGCTGTTAAAGAAATCCCAGATGCACATTTAAAGGTTGCAGTTATTGCAACTACAGATGAAGAAGTTGGAAGTCAGAGTTCTAAGGCTTTGATCGAACGCCTTTCAAAATCTGCAAGTGCAGTTTTAGTTTTAGAAGCCTCCCTAAATGGCAAAGCAAAAACTGGCCGCAAAGGTACTTCGATGTATCAAATTGCATTGCATGGTCGAGCATCACATGCTGGGCTAGAACCAGAAAAAGGAATCAACGCAACAACTGAAATTGCTGCAATAGTTATTGAAGTCGCAAAGTTAGCAAATCCAGAATTAGGAACAACAGTTGTCCCAACAGTTATGCACGCTGGCACAACTACAAATACTGTTCCTGCATTGGCAACTCTTGATATTGATATTCGCTCATTTTCGGCTGCCGAACTTATTCGAGTTGATTCAGCAATTAAGAAACTTGAAGCAACACATCCAGAAGCAAAATTAGAAGTAACTGGTGGAATCAATCGCCCACCACTAGAACTTGCAGCAACTTCCGAGCTCTATGAAATATTAGAGAAGGTTGCAAAAAAAATTGGTATGGCCCCAATCGGACAGGCATCTGTAGGCGGTGCCAGTGACGGAAATTTCGCTGCCGCGGCTGGTGCAAGAGTTTTAGATGGCCTCGGCGCTGTTGGCGATGGCGCGCATGCACCACACGAACAAATATTGCTCTCTTCAATTCCGTCGCGAGTAAAACTTCTAACTGCATTTATTAAGGAATTAATTCGTGACTGATGGCCCGTTAATTGTTCAAAGTGATAAAACCCTTCTTCTAGATATCGATCATCCGCTAAGTGATGAATGTCGCCGTTCAATAGCTTCTTTTGCAGAACTCGAAAAATCTCCAGAACATATTCATACTTATCGCCTGACACCACTTGGTTTGTGGAATGCCCGCGCTGCTGGACATGATGCAGAACAAGTTGTAGATATCCTTCTTAAGTATTCGAGATTTGCAGTTCCGCACGCGCTGTTAGTTGACGTTGCAGAAACTATGTCTAGGTATGGCCGACTGCGCCTTGAAGCACATCCGGTTCATGGATTAGTTTTAGTTTCACACGATCCCGCTGTGCTTAAAGAAGTTACTCGTGGAAAAAAAGTTGCACCAATGCTTGGGCTCCAATTAGATGCAGAAACCATTGTCGTTCATCCTGGACAGCGCGGTTTTTTGAAGCAAGCACTGCTAAAACTTGGTTGGCCGGCTGAAGATTTTGCAGGTTATGTAGATGGTGAACATCATGAAATAGATTTGGTTCAAGATGGTTGGAGCATTAGAAAATACCAAGAGCTCGCTGCTGAAGGTTTCTGGCACGGTGGTTCTGGTGTTGTAGTTCTTCCTTGTGGTGCTGGAAAAACAATTGTTGGCGCTGCTGCAATGGCTCATGCCAAAGCGACCACACTAATTCTTGTTACAAATACTATTGCCGCAAGACAATGGCGAGACGAATTACTGAAGCGGACCACGTTGCATGAAGATGAGATTGGTGAATATTCTGGATCAAAGAAAGAAATTCGCCCCGTAACAATTGCTACTTATCAAGTAATGACAACTCGTAAACAAGGTGTTTACGCGCATCTAGATCTCTTTGATGCAATTGACTGGGGCTTAATTATTTATGATGAAGTGCATCTACTTCCGGCTCCAATTTTTAGATTTACCGCGGATATCCAATCTCGCAGGCGACTTGGCTTAACCGCAACACTTGTTAGGGAAGATGGGATGGAGGGCGAAGTATTTTCCCTCATTGGACCAAAGCGTTATGACGTTCCTTGGAAAGAAATTGAAGCCCAAGGTTATATTGCACCTGCAGATTGCATAGAGGTGCGCGTTAACTTAACCGATGACGAGCGTCTAAATTATGCGACTGCCGAGCCAGAAGATCGCTATCGTTTCTGTTCTACAACCGCTACAAAGCGAAAAGTTGCAATTGCACTTGCGAAGCAACATAGCGAAGAGCAAGTTTTGATCATCGGACAATATATTGATCAGCTGGATGCACTAAGCGCCGAACTCGGGGTCCCCTTAATTAAAGGTGACACTCCAATTAAAGAACGAGAGCGTCTCTTTAATTTGTATCGTGCTGGCGAAATTAAATGTTTAGTTGTATCTAAAGTTGCAAACTTCTCCATTGATCTTCCAGATGCAACTATTGCAATTCAGGTTTCAGGAACATTTGGTTCGCGCCAAGAAGAAGCGCAACGGCTTGGTCGAATTCTGCGACCAAAGTCTGATGGCAGAACTGCCAGATTTTATTCAATTGTTGCCAGAGATACTGTTGATCAAGATTTTGCACAGAACCGCCAAAGATTCTTAGCAGAGCAAGGTTATGCTTACGGAATTATTGATGCGGATGATGTTTTAAGTGCTAACCCAGATTAAAGTTTAGAGATAGCTAATCTAAATCGTTCTGGGTCAACTCTAAAGAAGTCATGTGGTTGATTATTTATCAAAATAACTGGAACTTGTTCGCCATATTTTTCTTCGAGTTCTGGGCTCTCATCAATTAATATTTTTACAATTTGAAAATTAAACTCCTGGCGAAATTCTTCTAAAACACCTAGGGCAACATCACAAAGGTGGCAATTGCTCCTTGAATAAATGGTTACTTCAATCATTATTAGATTCTAGAACTACTGCGCGACTACTGTGCCAATTACCAGCCTTTTTTAGAGTTAGCAGGTGGTATCCAAAGGTCTGGACTGCTAGCGTTTTGCCCATGCGCGCCCGATATCTTCTCCTAATTTCAGCGGTATTTGGCAGCATTCTCATTGCCCCGGCTTCTGCTCTTCCTGTGCAAGTTAAATCTGTAGATGCACCATGGGTCTACTTTTACGCAGATAGTTCTATTGGAAATCAAATTGCTAAAGAACCTATTCCCCGAACGTTTTCAGTTGAAAAAGCACTAACTAAAAGTTCTTTCAAGGTTGATTTCACAAATACACCAGCAATTTATCGCCCGGCAATTAATGAAGCTGCGGATGTTTGGTCCCAGAATTTTACTTCCACAGTTGCGGTGAAAGTTAAGGTTCTGTGGGAGCGCCAATCCAATGCCGGTATTTTAGCTGCTGCTTCGCCCGGAAAATTTCACTCTAACTTCAAGAATATTCCGGATAACGATCTTTGGTATGCATCGGCGCTTGCAGATTCAATTGCAGGAGAAGATATTGAACCTACGATTCCAGAGCTAACAATTCGAATTAATTCGACAAATGCACCAATGCTTTATCTTGGAACCGATGGAAATTGTCCAAGTAATAAATTCGATTTGCAATCTATGGTTCTCCATGAAATGGCCCACGGCCTAGGGTTCTTATCAAATGCAGATTACGACGACTTATATGGATACGGCAGCATCCAACAACCAACACCATTTGATGCATACGCGCAACTGCCAGATGGTCGCCGACTTATGGATCTTGATTCTCCTTCTATTGAATTAGGTAAAGCGCTAACAGAACCACTTGTTTGGTCTGGAGCAAATGGAATTCGTGCTAACAACGGAATTAAACCTTTGCTTTATACACCTTCGAAATATGAAGTTGGTTCTTCGGTAAGCCACTTAGATGAAACAACTTTTGCAGATAGTGCACGGGATGCAGTCATGTCCCCCAATCTTAAATTAGGCGAAGTTTTTCATTTGCCTGGCCCATTGCTAATCGCAATGTTTGAAGATTTATTAGCAAAGCCTGCCGCTGGTATTCCTTATGGGATTCCTGGTGCTCCGAGAAATGTTAAAGCCCTAGTCGCTGATAAATCGGCAATTGTGAGCTTTGATCCACCCGTTAATGCGCGCACTGCGCAAATTACCTCCTACATAATCAAGATTAATCAGACTGGTGTTGAAAAAACTGTAACCGAAAGCCCAGCAGTTGTGTCTGGTCTTACTAACGGTTCAGCCTACTCTTTCTCGATTAAAGCCAAGAATGCAGTTGGAATTTCAGTTGAGGCTACGACAAATGGTGTTATCCCCCAAGCGCCTTGGCGAAAAACCCTTCTTGATTCAACAGCCGATGGAAAATATTTAGCAACTACTACTTATAGAGGTAAAACAGTTGTTGCCTATTCTGATACCCAACGAGGACTTTTAAAACTCGCGACATGGAGCGGATCGAAGTGGGTAATACAAACTGTCGATGGTGAAGGAACTAAAGGCGGAAGGACCAATAACAGTGTGGCTGGAAGCATTTCCACCTGTACAAATAAAGTTGGAAAGACCGAATACCTAAACCTTTACTATGGAGATTTAACAAATAAGGATTTACGTAGAGCCTCATTTAATGGAAAAACTTGGAGCTATGAAATCATCGATGGCAACGGACCAGTAATTCAAAACTATAAAGAGGTAACCCGTGTTCGTACTGCAAGTGATGTAAGTGTTTCTAATGCCTGTGCAATCACTTCAGCGGGAGAGCAAGTTTTCTACCGTGACGAGAGCCAAGGAATTTTGCTTGGCGCAGTCCGTGACGGAAAGAACTGGCGCTATGAAATCATCGATGGTGATTCAGAATTAAATAATCGAACCATGGGGGATGTCGCTTTTCATTTGAAAGCTGTGACAATTGAAAAGAAAGTAAATCTTTTTTACGATTCAATTCTTTCTGTGAGCAATGCCGATAAAGCCGCAACACGTGGTGAAGTTCGTATTGCTTCTCGTGAGAGTGCTTTCCCCGAGGATTGGAAATACCAATCTATGCAGTTAAGTGGCAGCAACACAGTTGTCGCTGGGTATGACGTAGCTGCAACGTTAGTATCAAAATCAATTTACACATCATGGCTGGGTGCTTCAGGAATATCTCTGCCAAAACCAGATCAAATTCAATGGGGCAAAGCAGATTCAAGTCAAACACCAAGTTTCGCTAAAACCGATTACTTCGGAACCCCTAGCGCACCAATAGCGGTTGATAGTGCAGTAATTATTTTTGGTTGCCAAGACAGATTGTGTGCTTATAACAAAAATGATCAAACAATTAATTTAGTTTCAACAATTAGCACTGCCGATGCGAAATCAGCGACCTGGATTACGATAAACAAAGTTAAGTTTGTGTTAGTTGCAAGTGCTGGGAAATTATCCCTCTTTAGAAAACCTTAGGTTAAGCCATATTTGTAAGTAAGTGAATTTGATTATCCGAATTCACTTCTACCAAAACAACTGCTCCCAAACCACTTTGCCACAGAACTTTCTTTACCTTTCCGGGTAACGAATTTGCTGCAAGCGCCTTTCTAGCCTTGGAGTATTTCACAATCACTGGTGTTGGAACTTTTGCCCGCCAACTTGGAATATCAATTATCGTGGTTTTAGAGATAAAGCTTGTGATTTTGTTTGGTCCCGCTTTAATGGTTTCGATTGCCGGTAGTTTCACAGTTGGAATCTTGCCAAGTTTTAATTCAGAAAATACTCCAGTCAAATCGGTGGAAATCATAAATTGTTGCGTTACGAGTTCTTTGCTCAGATTTCCAATTATCTTAAGAGTTGTTCCACTTATGGATATAGCGGTTGGGGCAATAAGTCCATCAACATCATAGAAATAAGTCTGAGATAGCTGACCAGTCATTCCAATCTTCCAGAGAACAAGTCGATTCAAAGTATTTGTTGGAGTTACTACTGCTTCTGCTGCCACCGAATCTAAATTTACTGCGGAATTATCTACGACTGGAGTTGCAGTTTCAAGCGGTTTAGAAGTTGCACCTACAACCCAGAAATCACCTGCTTTATCCTTAGTAATTGCGGTAGCAATATCATCTTGCAGGCCACCTAAACGTAAGTTCCATAATGGCTTCTTGGTTTTATCGAGTGCAGAAATAAAACCATCACTGCCACCTAAAGTTGGTGAAGTAACTAAATCTGTTAGGCCTGTTTCTACAGTCCCGACAACTGCAATAAGTGAAGAGTTTAGAGAGAAATCTGAAATCTGATCACCAGAACCGACTGGCGAAACCGCGGTAATTGCTGGTTTTGAGGGCACTACTTTGATTGCTGCCACAGCAGATGGGCCATTGAAAGAAAACGGAAGAACTAATACAAAAATCCCAAATCTAAATGCAAGTTTATGCAAGTTCTTGAGACCGATTCCGTGCAGCAGTCATAGCGCTCTCAACTATCTCGCCCAGTTTTGCTTCGTTAAATACTTTCAGCGCTGCGGCTGTTGTTCCATTAGGACTTGTCACATTTTCCCGCAAAGTCGCCGCACTTTTACCTGACTGTTCTAACATTGCAGCGGAACCAACCATAGTTTGAATTGCAAGAGTTGTTGCCTGATCGCTTGATAACCCAAGTGAAATTCCAGATTTAATTATTTCTTCAACGAAAGCAAAGAAGTAAGCAGGACCAGATCCACTTAGTGCGGTTACTGCATCCTGCAGATTCTCTTCAACTGAAATAACTTTTCCGCAAGTAGCAAGGAAGTCTGAGACAAACTCTGCCTGCTCTGCATTAACGCTCTTTCCCAATGAAACAGCGGCCATTCCAAGTCCAATAAGGGTTGGGGTATTTGGCATGACTCGAATCACCGAAATATTTGGCCCAACTTTTTCACTTATAAATTCCGTAGTTTTACCGGCCGCAAATGAAACTAGAACCGCACTCTTTTTTAACTTATCGGCAAGGGCGGCTAATAATTCAGCCAAATCCTGTGGCTTTACAACCAATAAAATAACATCGCTACTCTTGGCAAGTTCTGTTAAATCTACGGCTCTTGCCCCGTATTTACTTGATATCTCACGGGCTCTCTCTTCGCGCTTCTCGGTAAAGACAATTTGAGCTTTAGGAAATCTTGCAGAGATTAATCCTGAAATTAGCGCCTCCCCCATGACACCAACACCAATTAGTCCAACTTGGTATTTAGATTTTGGGAAAGATGTTTGGTTCGACATAAGAGAAGCCTACCTAAAGGCGAACTCCCCCTGCTTGACCAGATGTGCTTATTTTTCGAATAAGCCTTAGGCTCTGTCACTATGCCTGAGGTAAAACCAAATTTCGCACGTGACTGGGTCGAATTTATTGATCCTGCTAAGCCAGAAGAGCTTTATAAATGTGACCTAACTTGGCTAACTTCTTACTGGACATGTATTTATGGGGCCGGTTGTTGCGGAATTGATGCAGATAAACCGGATGCTGGATGTTGTTCCGATGGTGCATATTATTCCGATGAAGATGATGAAAAGCGCACACTCGAAGTTTCAAAGCGTTTAACTCGAGATATGTGGCAATACTTTGATGAAGCACAACCTAAAAAAGCAAAAGGTAAGATGCAAATTTCAGAAGTCGGATTAGATAAAGATCGCAAAACAAGAAAAATTGATGATTCATGCATATTTTTAAATCGCAAAGGTTATAGCGCACCTGGCTTCACTGGTGATTTTGGTTGCGCACTTCACCATCTTGCCCAGAAAGAAGATATTCACTTTGTGGAAACTAAGCCAGATGTTTGCTGGCAACTTCCTATTCGTAGAAGTTTTGAACAACGTGAATTTGGTGAGCAAGAAATTACCGTAAATGTAATTGGTGAATATGAACGCCTTGCTTGGGGAGATGGTGGCGAAGAATTTGATTGGTATTGCACTAGCAACACTGAAGCACATGTTGGCCGCGAACCGGTTTATCTTTCAAACAAAGTTGAGCTAACTGCCCTAATGGGAGAACCTGCTTATGCAGTTCTTAAATTACATTGCGATAATCGAATTGAAGCAATCGCTGTTGCACGCAGAGAGCTGAAGAAGCGGGAATTACCACTATTTATCATCCACCCAGCAACTCTTGCTGCAGGAAAGTAAATTAAGTTAGAGCTTTCTGATCGATCTTAATTGTCACCATCATATGAGGCACGGTGAGAGCCCAAACAACAACTAATAAATACCACAAATAACTGGCATCAATATTTGTTGTATCAAGAACTGCAATTAACAGCGCAACAATGACAGTTCCAAATAGCGCAGGTAGCCCTGGAATAACTGCGGCCAAAAAGGAACCCCGAGGATTGTTTTTCTCCGCTGCGCTCTTTGCCTTAGGCAAAATTAAAGTCAATCTTGCGGTATGACGCATTGCGTGCCAACATCCGAAATAAACTGCAAATGCGACAAGTGGTGGTGCAATTAACGCAAGTGCGGCAAGAAGAGATAAATCAATAACTTCTCGCAAGCGCTCCTCGTTAATGAGTAAAACCAGCGTTGTAACAAAGAAGAAGGCAACTAAAAATTTAAGTTGTGGCGCAATATCTGATGCCCAAGTTATCAATTGTGGATTGATTTCTCGCAGCGCACTCGCAGTAGATTCATTAAGGAGTGGGATAAGAACTGGTATTGAACCGGCGGATATTGCAAACATATTCTGAGTCTTTGGCTTTAATCGGTGGCGACCAGAAAGTCGATCTTGTTCAGCAACAAAGGCCGCGTCTCCAAAGCCAAAGTGAAAAGCGCTCATTGCTAAAACTAATTGGAATCCCAATTTATTCCAATGCAAAATAGCTAAAACTGCAAGAACTGCAATTGCTACATACCCAATGATGAGTAGAACTAATTTTGATTTTGAAGTAGCTGGGAGCGCCACCAGATGGTCAACAGCCCCGTGCGGAATTCCTAGCGCCAGTGCGATAACTGCAAAGCCGACCTGCCAACCTAAACTTTCACCAAATTCTAAGAAACTTAAGATCCCTGAAACCAAAATTGCGAACAAAACAGCAAGGGTAGAAAAGTTTCGAACTGAATTAAAAACTGCTTTTGCGCCATTCACGGTACTAGTATATGAACCACCTTAAGCGCTATCGGGAGAATAACTGTGTTGAAATTTGGGTATCTAGCGATGCTTACCTTCACCGTCGTTGGTTCTTTCTGGCTCGAGCTAATACTGAAGATAAAAGTCTTAAAACGCATTAAGCGCGCGCTCATGAGCATCATTCCGGTCGCAATTCCATTCCTAATTTGGGATGCATATGCGATCGCAAATGGGCATTGGAAATTTGATTCCGAACAAATACTTGGAATTTACGGTCCATTTAGGATTCCACTTGAAGAATTTCTCTTCTTTTTAATCGTACCAATGGCCGCAATCATGACCATAGAGGGCGTTCGCAGCGTTAAGAAGCATTGGCCAGTTGGAGATGAGAAGCAATGATTTACAGTGATATCGCAATTGGCGGTGTAATCGTTGCAGTTTTCTTTGATCTATACGGAGTTAGGACTTCGCTACTTACAAAATCTGTTTTCTGGACTTCTTACGCAATTATTCTGCCATTCCAATTAATAACTAATTGGTGGTTAACTTCTAGAAACATTGTGATGTATAGCCCCGAAGCAATTATTGGGACTCGAATATGCAGTGCACCGATAGAAGATTTGTTATTTGGCTTTGCTTTAGTTTTATCTGTAATGAGCCTCTGGGTTTATTGGGGCCGTAAAGGAATTCAACCTAAAGATTAATTAACAGCTGCGAAAATAATCGCAGCAATACCAACTGCTATCGAAACTCTTTGTGCAATTTTTGTATTTAGAAGCGCTGCAGTTTTTGGAATAAAGCTCAAAATCAAAATTACTGCACCTGGAGTAAAAATGATAAGGCTGTTAGCTAAAACTCCTGGTTCCCCAGTTTGGTAACGCAAGTTCAATAACCCTATCGCGACTAATAAATAGCCACCCCATCGGTAATTTGTCATGGTTAAGAGTATCCCTTCGCTAGTAAAAAAATTTGGGGGCACCATTTCTGGCGCCCCCAAATTTGCTTAATCTTTAGATCAGATTAGTGATCTTCCTTCATACCTTCTGCTGCAGACTTCAGACGAGCAATCTTGTAGATTGTTAGTCCGAATACGCACTTAGCAAGTACGTCTGCGATTGTGTAACCAATTTGGCGATTTACGAACGCGCCTGGATCTGTGGCGGATGTGTCGCTAAGGATTGGTAGCAAGTATGAAATTGGGTATACGCCCCATGTTGCGATCAATAGGAGACGTAGGCGACCAACTGTTGCTGCTACGCCTTCTGGTTGACGATCCAATGACTTTCCTAGTTCTACGAATAGAACGTAAAGGATGTATAGGAATGGAAGTGTTGATAGAACGCCCCAAATTACTTTGGTGTTTGTATCAGCTGAAATTTCACCTGGGTAACCAAGCGCGATCATCGCTGCTGATGCAGGAACAAGGCGAGAAATAAGTGAACTTGCTGCAGCCTTAGCTAGTGCAAGTACAGCAATTACTTCTACAAGTAGTAGAGGTACTGTCAGGATCCAGTCAACATAACGGTATGCCTCATTGAATGCACCTTTAGCAGTTCCAACTGTTACGCCGCCATCAACTGATGACTCTCCGAAAGAGTTGAATATGCGCCAGTAGTGGTATGCCGCAATGAATGTAACCATTGAAGATAAAACTAGAGCGTTACGGTACTTAGGTAGAACGCGAGCTTGTGACACCAATGTGTAAACGGTGCATGCAAGCATCGAGATCAAGCCAAAGGAGAACATGTTGTAAAGCGTGCTCCATTGACCGTTTGTTAGGTTTACCATTTATATAGCCTCCGTAGGCATTTTGGTTCTGAGCCTCGGTCGAGGTTCAGCGGCAAAAATTGTGTTCCCATATGAAGAGCACAAGTCCTGCTTAGTAAAAGAGTAAGGGTGTATGACGCAAAAATCACGGCTAAATCTCAGGTTTCTTACCTAAAAATGGGTGATTTTAAGCGTGTGGGTGGCTGCATATAGCCTTCTGGCATGGCAAAAAAGGCAGCTCCGACCAAAGACCCATTCCGCTGTTCTGAATGCGGATGGAGCACGACTAAGTGGGTCGGTAGGTGCGGAGAATGCCAAGCCTGGGGCGTTGTTGAGGAAGTCGCAGCCCCAAAGAAACTCTCACTTGTCGCAGGACATGTAACTTCACCGGCACTTCCAATTGGCGAAGTGAGTTTAGAAAATGCAAAGGCAAGATCTAGTGGAGTCAGTGAGCTCGACCGAGTTCTTGGTGGCGGTTTAGTTCCTGGTGCGGCTATTTTGTTGGCCGGTGAACCAGGAGTTGGAAAATCAACACTTCTATTAAGCGTTGCTGCAGAAAGTGCACGCGCAAAAATTAACTCGCTATATATAAGTGGTGAGGAATCTGCTTCGCAAGTCCGGTTGCGCGCGGAAAGATTAAATGCAATCGATCCCAACTTGTGGCTTGCTTCCGAGAATGAACTGGGTTCGGTAATCGCACATATCGATGCTGTTAAACCACAATTATTAATTATCGATTCAATCCAAACTATTGCAAGTGCTGCCGTTGATGGTGCACCTGGTGGCGTAACTCAAGTTCGCGAAATCGCAGCAGCGCTAATTAGAATTGCAAAAGAGAGATCAATAACTTTAATTTTGGTAGGCCATGTAACGAAGGATGGTTCTATTGCTGGGCCAAGGCTTCTCGAACATATTGTTGATGTAGTTTTAAACTTTGAAGGTGAACGCCATTCAAGATTACGTTTAATCCGAGCAATTAAAAATAGATTCGGTGCTTCTGATGAAGTTGGCTGTTTCGATATGAACGAAAATGGAATTACTTCACTTCCGGACCCAACTGGGCTATTCACAACTCGTCACAGCGAACCCGTTCCAGGAACTTGTGTAACAGTTACTCTCGAAGGACGGCGTCCGTTGCTTGCAGAGATTCAAGCACTCGTTGGTGCGGCAGTTCCAGATGGCAGGGACTTTGGAAACTCTAGGCGTGTTACATCAGGTCTTGATAATCCCCGAACTGCAATGACTTTAGCGGTATTAGAACTGCGCGCAAATATTCGAGTTTCTGGCCGCGATGTTTATGTTGCGACAGTTGGTGGCATGAAAATTGCTGAACCTGCTGCAGATCTTGCAGTAGCACTAGCAGTTGGATCAGCGGCAAAAGGTTTAGCGTTGCCTGCAGATTTAATTGCAATCGGTGAAGTTGGCCTTGCGGGTGAGATTAGAAAAGTTACTGGAGCAACACAGCGAATAGCTGAAGCCGCTCGTTTGGGATTTAAGAGGGCGATGGTTCCAGCAGGAAGTGATATCAAGATTTCTGGAATTGAAATTATGGAGGTCGCCCGCTTAGAGCAGGCGATTGCTCGCGTAAAGATTAATTAATTATTTAGGTGTTGGTGCTTCAGCTAAATCACCAGGAGAATCTGGCATCTGCGCTTTAGGCATTCCTTTAAAGGTGAATATTTCTTTCTCATCTTCAGTTGTTGTTCCCACCAAGATAATTTCGCCGGCCTTTAGGTCGCCAAAGAGAATCTTCTCAGAGAGCGCGTCTTCAATTTCGCGTTGAATGCAACGGCGAAGTGGACGGGCTCCAAGAAGTGGGTCGTAACCCTTCTTTGCGAGGAGTGCTTTTGCTTCGGTTGTTAATTCAATTCCCATATCGCGAGCGCGAAGTCGTTCATCTAAATTGGCAATCATAAGATCAACAATTTGAATAATTTCGTTCTCGGTCAATTGGTGGAAGACAATTACATCATCGATACGGTTTAGGAATTCTGGGCGGAAATGATTTTTAAGTTCTTCATTAACTTTGCCCTTCATTCGTTCGTAATTTCCTTGTTCATCTGATGCATTCGTGAAACCAAGATTTAGGCTCTTTGAAATATCGCGAGTTCCAAGGTTTGTAGTCATGATGATTATTGTGTTCTTGAAATCAACAACTCGACCTTGGGCATCAGTTAAACGGCCATCTTCAAGCACTTGTAGAAGTGAGTTAAAGATATCTGGGTGTGCCTTTTCGATCTCATCAAATAGAACTACTGAGAATGGTTTACGGCGAACCTTTTCGGTTAGCTGACCGCCTTCGTCATAACCAACATAGCCCGGAGGCGCACCAAATAATCGTGAAGCTGTGTGCTTCTCAGAGTATTCGGACATATCAAGTTGGATGAGTGCATCTGCATCACCGAATAAGAATTGCGCAAGAGTTCTTGATAGCTCGGTCTTTCCAACACCGGAAGGACCAGCAAAGATAAATGAACCACCTGGGCGCTTTGGATCTTTTAACCCAGCGCGAGTACGGCGAATTGCTTGTGAAAGTGCCTTGATTGCCTGTTCTTGCCCAATCACGCGACGATGAAGTTCATCCTCCATACGGAGCAGACGAGCAGTTTCGGCTTCAGTTAATTTAAATACCGGAATACCTGTTGCGTTAGATAGAACTTCAGCAATTAGCTCTTCGGTAACTTCTGAAACCACATCTAGATCGCCAGCTTTCCAAGTCTTTTCAGCTTCATTCTTCTCGGCGATTAAGGTCTTCTCTTTATCGCGGAAACTAGCTGCGCCTTCAAAGTCTTGTGAATCAATTGCGGATTCTTTAGCTTTACGAGCTTCAGCAATCTTGTCATCATATGCGCGAAGTTCTGGTGGCGCAGTCATGCGACGGATTCGAAGCCTTGAACCAGCTTCATCAATTAAATCAATAGCCTTATCTGGCAAGAAGCGATCTGAAATATAACGATCTGCCATTTGGGCAGCGCCTACTAGCGCACCATCTGTAATTGAAACTTTGTGGTGAGATTCGTAGCGATCGCGAAGTCCCTTAAGAATTTCAATTGTGTGTTCAACTGTTGGTTCAGCAACTTGAATTGGTTGGAAGCGACGCTCTAGCGCTGCATCCTTCTCGAAGTGTTTACGGTATTCATCAAGAGTTGTTGCGCCGACTGTCTGTAATTCGCCGCGAGCAAGCATTGGTTTCAGGATACTTGCAGCATCAATTGCACCTTCTGCGGCGCCAGCTCCTACAAGTGTGTGAATCTCATCAATGAAAAGAATAATGTCGCCACGTGTGCGAATCTCTTTTAGAACTTTCTTTAGTCGCTCTTCGAAATCTCCACGGTAGCGACTTCCGGCTACGAGTGCGCCAAGGTCAAGTGAATAAACCTGCTTATCTTTAAGAGTTTCAGGAACATCGCCCGAAATAATTGATTGCGCTAAGCCTTCAACGATTGCAGTTTTACCAACACCAGGCTCACCAATTAGAACTGGGTTGTTTTTTGTGCGACGAGAAAGAACTTGCATTACGCGTTCGATTTCTTTATCGCGGCCAATTACCGGATCAAGTTTTCCTTCGCGCGCTGCTTGTGTGAGATTGCGACCAAATTGATCAAGAACTAAAGATGTTGATGGTGTTCCTTCGGCAGGTCCCCCTGATGTTGCTGCTTCTTTCCCTTGATAACCAGAGAGAAGTGAAATTACTTGGGTGCGAACTCGATTTAAATCTGCACCTAGTTTTACTAATACTTGTGCAGCTACGCCTTCGCCTTCGCGAATTAAACCAAGAAGAATATGTTCAGTGCCAATGTAGTTGTGACCAAGTTGCAGAGCTTCACGTAGTGAGAGCTCGAGAACTTTTTTCGCACGTGGTGTAAATGGGATATGACCAGAAGGTGCTTGTTGACCCTGCCCGATAATTTCTTCAACTTGTGAGCGAACTGCTTCAAGTGAAATACCAAGTGCTTCAAGTGCTTTGGCTGCTACGCCTTCGCCTTCGTGAATTAAGCCAAGGAGAATATGTTCAGTGCCGATGTAATTATGGTTGAGCATGCGTGCCTCTTCTTGGGCCAGCACGACAACACGTCGGGCTCGATCAGTAAAGCGCTCGAACATCGGTTCCGCCTTTCAGGTTTCTAACAGCTACTTGAATTAATAGTCCAACTCTAATGCGAAGGTCTGTAATGAGGCTAACCGAATATTGCCCCTATTTATGCCCGAAAAACTGAGAATTGCCACAATATTTAGTGGTTTTTCTGGTGGCTAGTGTGGTGGTTAAAGGGTCAGGAGCATCCGGGTGTTACCCAGGGTATTTGGCTTGACGCTTTCCAGATCCAAGAATTCTGCAATTCCGCTGTCGTACGAATGTAGGAGTTCGCCATAAACATCGGGTGAGACGGGAGTCCCTTGGATTTCTTTAAAGCCATGTCTTCCAAAAAAATCGGTTTCAAATGTCAGACAGAAAATTCTTTTCACTCCAAGTTCGGCCGCTCTCTTGATTAACACTTCAAGAATTCCATGACCTACACCCTGACCACGAAGACTTTGATCGACTGCAACAGAGCGTACTTCCGCTAAATCTTCCCACAGAACGTGAACTGCGCCGCAGCCCACAATCTTTCCAGAAATTTCGGCGACGGTAAATTCTTGAACACTTTCATAGAGCGTTACGGTTTCTTTCGTAAGAAGTCTGCGACCAGCTGCATATTCGTCAATGATTGCGCGAATACCTTTGATATCCGAAGTTCGGGCTGCACGAATTATTGTGGACATCAATTAAGACTCTTCTGGCTTAACTAATGGAAAGAGAATTGTTTCGCGAATACCAAGTCCAGTTAGTGCCATCAACAAGCGATCGACTCCCATTCCCATGCCCCCCATCGGTGGCATTGCATATTCCATTGCACGTAAGAAATCTTCATCAATCTGCATTGCTTCAAGATCACCCTTAGAGCCAAGTGCGGCTTGTTCGATTAAACGTTCACGTTGAATCACCGGATCAATTAACTCTGAATAACCAGTTGCAAGTTCGAAGCCATCAATATACAAATCCCACTTTTCAGCAATCCCCGGCACTTCGCGGTGAGCACGAACTAGCGGTGAAGTATCAATTGGATAACCCTTAACAAAAATGGGCCCCACTAATTTATCTGCAGATACCTGTTCAAAAATTTCTTCCGCTAACTTTCCAGTAATCCACTTTGGATCAATTTTCATACCTAGTTTTTCAGCGATTTTCACTAGTTCTGCCCGCGGGGTAAGCGCTGTTACTTCTTGGCCAACGCCTTTTGAAAGCAAATCAAATAGCGATGCTTCTTCCCATTTTCCGCCAAGGTTTACTTCTCGGCCATCATGATGAGTAACGACGTGGCTGCCTGAAGTTGCAAGTGCTGCATCTTGGACAAGTTGACGAGTTAATGCAGCAATTGAATTCCAATCTCCATACGCTTCATAACTTTCAATCATCGCAAATTCTGGTGAATGGCTTGAATCGGCACCTTCATTTCTGAAGTTACGATTTATCTCGAAGACCCGTTCAATTCCGCCAACTACACATCGCTTAAGAAAAAGTTCTGGCGCAATTCGCAGGAAGAGTTCCATGTCGTAGGCATTACTTGATGTTTTAAATGGTCGGGCAGTTGCGCCACCATGCATAACTTGGAGCATTGGTGTTTCTACTTCGACAAATCCTCGGCCATGAAAAGTTTCACGAAGCGCACGCATTACGTTGGGACGCAATCTCGCATTTGTTCGGGCTTCGGGACGGACAATCAAATCCACATATCGCATTCGAACTCTGGTCTCTTCGGACAGTGGCTTGTGTTCTACCGGAAGTGGGCGAAGTGACTTGGATGCCATCTTCCAACTTGAAGCAAGAATTGAAAGCTCGCCACGTTTTGAAGTAATTACTTCACCCGTAACGCTGACTAGATCGCCTAGATCAACATCTGATTTCCAAAGATTTAAAACATCCTCGCCAACTTTATCGAGAGAGAACATCGCTTGAATTTCTGTTCCATCGCCTTCGCGAACAGTTGCGAAACATAATTTTCCGGTATCTCGCTTAAATATGATGCGCCCAGCAATGCTTTCAATAATTCCAGTTGCAACATCAATTGCTAAATCTTTATGTGTTTCGCGAATCTCTTTAATGCTTTTGGTTCGTGGCACTTCTACTGGATATGGCTCGGTTCCGCGCTCAATAATCGCGGCTCGTTTTTCTCTACGAATCCGAAGTTGTTCTGGCAGATCATCTGCTTCTGCAACTGGTGGATTCTGAGAGTTAGTTTTTTCGCTCATAAGGTGAGTAAGTCTATCCTTTGCGTGGGTTAAGAATTGCGTTCGTGAACTAGTCGAAGTCCGATTAGGGTCAAATCTGGCTCATGGAAATCAATAGTGTCACTGACTCCTATAACTAGCGGCGCCAAACCACCAGTTGCAATAACGCTTACTTCACCAGAATCTGGATAAAGTTTTATTAGTTCGTCAGTAATGCGATTAACCAAGCCATCAACTTGTCCTGCGAAACCATAAATTGTTCCAGACTGAAGTGCTTCAACTGTATTTTTGCCAATAACATTTCTCGGAGTTACTAATTCCACACGGCGCAGTTGTGCGGCACGCGCTGCAAGTGCTTCAACTGAAATTTCAATTCCTGCTGCAAGTGCGCCACCAAGAAATTCACCTTTAGGTGAGACCACATCGAGATTGGTAGAAGTTCCAAAATCAACGACGATACATGGACCATTTTCACCATAAAGTTCATGTGCCGCCAAAGTATTAACAATTCTATCGGCACCAATTTCTTTTGGATTATCAACCTGAAGTGGAACACCCGTTTTTGTACCTGGTTCAACAATTGTGGTTTGAAGATCTGGATAAAAAGTTGTGATCATTGTTCGCAGTTCCCGAAGCGTTGCTGGGACGGTAGAGCAGATTGCAAGTGCGGTAATTTCAAAACCTTCGACAAGTGCGGAGTAACGAATCCATAACTCATCTGAAGTATCCCTAGGGTCGGTCTTAACCCGCCAACTTCGAATTAGCGCCTTCTCTTCGAATACTCCTAGAACCGTATTCGTATTTCCGACATCGATAGCAAGCAACATATTTACTCCATTCTCAGATCTAAACCGATATCCAGAACTGGCGCAGAATGCGTTAGTGCGCCAACAGCCAAATAATCGACTCCGGTTTTTGCATATGCATGAGCATTGTTCAAAATTAATCCGCCGGATGCTTCTAATTTTGCGCGTCCAGCAACTATTTCTACAGCGGCCCTACACTCTTCAATTGACATATTGTCTAGTAAAACTAAATCAGCTCCCGCGTCGACTACTTCGCGAAGTTGCTGCAGTGAATCAACTTCAACTTCGAGCGGTAAATTCGGAAATTTCGCTTTTACTAAGTTAAAAGCATTTGCTACGCCACCTGCAGCAAGCACGTGATTATCTTTTATAAGAGCAGCATCTGAAAGTGAGAAACGGTGATTTTCGCCGCCGCCCATTCGGACCGCATACTTCTCAAGTTCACGTAACCCTGGAGTTGTTTTTCGAGTATCTCGAATTGCAGCTTTAGTATCTGCAACCGCATCTACCCAACTCTTAGTGAGAGTTGCAATGCCACTTAAGCGACCAAAGAAATTGAGTGCGCTTCGTTCCGCAAGGAGTAAGGATTGCGTATTTCCCTTTGCAGTTAGAAGTAAGGAATTGGCTGGTATGGATTCGCCATCATTCTTCTTAATTTCATAATCAGTGATTCCACAAATTTCTAGTACTGCACAAACAACAGGTATGCCAGCAATAACTCCAGGCTTGCGGTTCCAAAATTCGGCAACTGCAGATTGTTCTTCTGGGATGGTGGCTACCGAAGTTACATCCGATGCCCCATGCAAATCTTCAGCGATGGCAATACGAATAATGTTTTCAAGAGCGGTTGGATCTAACTTTGAAGATGCAAGCAATTCTTCCAGAGCTTTACTAAATGTCATTTCTTCACCTCGTCCAACTTAGAGAGCCAAATTCCATCATTGTCATAGCTTTGGACTATTCGTTTGACCCATTCATTACTGCTCTCTGGAAAGTCACTACGCCAATGTGAACCGCGAGTTTCTTCGCGCTTTAAGGCAGCCTGAGCAATTGCTGTTGCTAACAAATAAAGATTGGAAACTTCCCAAGCTTCGATACAAGGTTTGTCGCTGGTATGCGTGGAAAGTTGTTTCAGTGTTGTAAGGGTTTCACCAAGAGATTGTGCACTTCGCATTACGCCCGCGCCTTGGCTCATAGCTAATTGCAGTGTCATCTTTATAGCAGGATCTAATAAGAACTCGGTGGAGTTTTTTTCACTGGGCACACTTTGTTCCGCAATATTTGCTGTGATATCTGCTGAAATTCTGGTTCCGAAAACTAAACCTTCAAGAAGTGAGTTCGAAGCTAAACGGTTTGCGCCATGAGCACCGGTGCAGGCTGTTTCGCCACACGCATAAAGCCCAGGAATAGATGTCCGCCCGGCAAGATCAACTTTTACCCCACCAGATGAATAGTGTGAAGCAGGTGATACTGGAATCATTTGTTTTCTTGGATCAATTCCATTTTCGATGCATGAGGCGAAAATAGTTGGGAATCTCTCTGCAAAATCTTTTACCTTCGTTGTATCAAGCCAGACGTGGGGCGAATTACTTTCTTTCATCTGTTTGAATATTTCAATTGCGACAATATCGCGTGGTGCTAAATCCCCTTGCGGATGTTTATCCTTCATAAATCTAACGCCTTTATCATTTACAAGAACTGCACCTTCACCGCGGACTGCTTCACTAATCAACGGCTGTTGCCCACTCAAACTATCGTCGCGCCATAAAACTGTTGGATGGAATTGAATAAATTCAACATCAGCGATTTCAGCACCGGCTCGAAGTGCAAGTGCTACGCCATCACCGGTTGAAACAGATGGGTTAGTTGTTTGCGCATAAACCTGTCCCAAGCCACCCGTTGCAATTACAACTGCGCGAGCAAGCGCCCGACCAACACCGTCTCGACTTCCGGCACCAATGACGTGCAGTGTTACACCACATACAGCCCCGGCATCACTCTGCAAAATATCAATCGCTAATGCGTTTTCGATAACTTCAATTCCACTATCACCGTTTACTGCAGCAAGTAGAGCTCTTGAAACTTCGGCACCTGTTGCATCGCCACCAGCATGCAGAATTCGATTTCGTAAGTGTCCACCTTCTCGCGTTAAAGCAATTTCTCCAGTCTCTGATTTATCAAAGACCGCACCTCGAGCAATGAGTTTGCGAACAGCTTCTGGACCTTCAGTTACTAAAACATTTACCGCTTCACCATCGCACAATCCGGCGCCAGCGATCAAGGTATCTTTCTTATGTTGATCTGGTGTATCGCCCGGTCCAAGAGCAGCAGCAATGCCACCTTGCGCCCACTTTGTTGAACCTTCATCAATCTTTGCTTTTGTCACCAACAAAACAGATAAGTTGCTTGACCGTAAATTTAGTGCGGTCGTTAATCCAGCAACACCAGAGCCAATCACAATTACATCAGCCGTTACTGTCCATCCTGGTCTGCCCGCGAGTAATTTCATTTGGAATTACCTAAATTAGACCAGTTGGACATGACCATATTGTCTATCAATCTGATGCCATTTATCCAACCAGCGATAATTGCTCGGGAATTTGATGTTGAATCATTGGCAATTGAGAAGTTATCGCCATCAATTATCTCTGCATAATCTAGAAGGAAGTTCGGAATAGCTAAAATCCCTTTGGTCAACTGTGATCTAGCAGTCGCTAAATCTGGCGTCGAATTAGCTAAGTTAAGAGCTTTGTATATTCCTGCAGCGTTATCTCGCTCGGAAACCGACAGCTTTTGATTTCGGGAAGACATTGCTAAGCCACTTGCTTCACGAATAGTTGGTGCCGAAATAACTTCAATAGGCAAGTTGAATTGTGCAACCATTTTTTTAATTAGGAAAAGTTGTTGAAAATCTTTCTCGCCGAAAACTGCGCATTTCGGTTGAACTAAATCAAATAATCTTTTTACTACGGTGAGCATGCCGTCAAAATGTCCGAATCTGTGGACTCCTTCAAAGATATTTCCAATTTCACCAGAAGCAATAATTTCTGGATCCCCAGGATAAATCTCTTCAAAAGTTGGTACCCAGATTTTAGTTGCGCCGCTTGCCTTAGCTAATTCAATGTCTGCAGATACGCTCTTTGGATAGTTGGAGAAATCATTGGGATTTTCAAATTGCAATGGATTTACAAAAATACTTACTACAACTTCTTCGCTATGTTTTTTTGCAAGTTCAATTAGCGATGCGTGGCCAGCATGAAGCGCGCCCATAGTTGGAACCAGGGCTACTGGGTGATTTAGTTCAAGATCCATGCTCCAGTCCTTTCCGGGTACCGGGCTCGTGGTCTATAGGTTACAGGGCGAATTAGATTCGTTGCAAAATGCTTTCAACCAGACCAAGTCCAGGAATCTGCGCGGTTGGGTCAATTTCAAGCCAAGGTTCTAAAACGAATTTACGTTCATGAGCTCTTGGGTGTGGCAATACGAGCACATCTGAAACGACAACTTCATCACCAACGACGATTAAATCCAAATCAATAGTTCTAGGCCCCCAATGGATCTCACGTTTTCGGCCCAGTTTGTTTTCAATCTCTAACATGGAAATAAGTAGTTCATGCGGATCTAGTTGGGTTTCTGCAATCAATACTGCATTTAAATACTTTGGCTGCTCCGGACCGCCAACTGGATCGGTTTCGTGATTAGTTGAAAGATGAGTGATTTCAATAATTTTGGCCAACTCAGCAATTGCACTATCAATATTTAATTCACGATTTCCAAGGTTAGAACCAAGTGCTATTACTGCTCTCATCTATGTCGTTCAATCGTCACCGCGATATCTGTAAATTTAACATCTACCGGTGCGCTCGGTTTATGAACCGTTACAACAACTGATACAACGAGTGGAAAATCGGCGAGTAAACGGTTGCTAATTTGGGTAGCCAGAGCTTCTATTAATGAAACTGGTTCGCCAGTTATCTCTTCAACAACAGCTTCAGCAACTGTTGCATAGTTAACCGTCTTGGTTAAATCATCACTCTCACCTGCTGGTACTAAATCAAATTTAAGAATTACATCAACTATAAAATTTTGGCCATCGCGACGTTCTTCTGGAAATACGCCATGAAACCCAGTTGCTGAAATTCCAGTAAGAGATATCTGATCGCTCATTTGCGCATCTCCTCAACAACAGCAATTGCATCACGATGTGGTTTAACTGAATGTGTTCGGACTCCCCAGACTCCCGACTTGGCCAAGTAGGTTGTAAGTGCAATTGATGCAGATTCTCGATCATCTGCGACTGAAGCACCAAGCAGGTCACCGAGAAAACGTTTGCGGGAGGCCCCAACTAATATTGGGAAACCTAAGAGATTTAACCGATCAATATTCTTAAGAAGTTCCCAGTTGTGCTCCGATGATTTTGCGAATCCAATACCTGGATCCAGAATTATTTGCTCCGGTAAAATTCCGGCTTTGGTTAACGCAATAACTCGATCATCAAGTTCTTCCTTAACTTCACTTACTACATTCTTGTATTCCGCTGCTTTCTGCATATCTTTTGAGTGGCCACGCCAATGCATTACGACATATTGAACTGCTGGATTGCCCGAAATAATTGCTGCCATTTTTGGATCAGCCAAACCACCACTTACGTCATTAACAATTGTTGCTCCGGCGCCAATTGCTGCTTGTGCAATATTTGCGCGGGTTGTATCAATACTAAGAGTTACCCCCAGTTCGGCTAGTTCGGTAATTACTGGAATTACGCGATCACGTTCAGTCTCTTCACTAACTCGATCCGCACCTGGCCTAGTTGATTCGCCACCAACATCAATGATGTCAACGCCTTCGGAGATCATCTCTTTTGCGCGATTAATTGCAGATTCGAAATCAAAATGTCGCCCACCATCAGCAAAAGAATCTGGAGTTACATTTAAAATCCCCATTACTAGGGTGCGCTCGTTGTTCATGTTATCGATTGTTTGAAGTTATAAGGCTCATAGCCTCGGCGCGAGTTGCTGGATCCCGCAATTGTCCACGGACTGCACTCGTAATAGTTTTTGCTTCAGATTTGCGAACCCCGCGCATAGACATACACAAGTGCTCACAATCAATTACAACAATTACACCTGCAGGATTTAATACTTCGACCATTGCATCGGCGATTTGTGAAGTTAATCTTTCTTGAACTTGTGGACGCTTTGCATAAACATCTACCAACCTTGCAAGCTTTGAAAGTCCAGTTATCTGTCCGCGCTCTCCCGGAATATAACCAATATGCGCACGGCCATGGAACGGCGTTAAGTGGTGTTCGCAATGAGAAAAAACTTCGATATCCCTAACGATTACTAATTCGCGATGACCAATATCGAATGTTGTTGATAAAACTTCTTCTGGGTTTTGCCAAAGCCCTGCAAAATTTTCCTTAAGCGCCCGTGCAACACGACCAGGTGTATCACGAAGTCCTTCACGCTCTGGATCTTCACCAATTGCAATAAGCAGTTCTGATATAGCTTTTTCTGCACGTGCCTGATCAAACTCTCGTTTGGCACCACCATCGTGTGGTCCCATTGAAACTGGAGTTATGTCATTCACTTGGTGGTGTTGCTTTCTTTCTTGGTTTCCGTTCAATTTTTGCTTCTTCTTCAATTACCGGAACCTGTGGTTTCGCAGGAGAAAGTGCAACCGGTGGCTGAGTACTTGGTTTACGTAATTCTGAACCAGTCCATGCCGGGCGCCTCGAAACTAATCTAACTTTCTTAAAAATCTTTTCGATTTCATCTTTAAGAAGCGTCTCTTTTTCGAGAAGTACTTCTACCAAATCATCAAGAATATCGCGATTTGCAACAAGAATTTCGTAAGCTTCTTGATGTGCATTCTCAATTAAATTACGAATTTCGCCATCGATAATTCCAGCAATTTCTTCTGAATAATCCCGCTGATGTCCATAATTACGTCCAAGAAATGGTTCACCTTCACTGATGCCAAGTTTGATTGCACCAATTCGCTCAGTCATTCCATATTGCGTAACCATAGCGCGAGCTAGATTTGTTGCTTTCTCAATATCATTTGATGCGCCAGTAGTTGGATCATGAAAAATAAGTTCTTCTGCTGCGCGACCACCCAATGAATATGCAAGTTGATCAAGCATCTGATTTCGCGTTGTCGCATATCGATCTTCATCGGGCAGAATCATTGTGTAACCAAGTGCACGACCGCGAGGCATGATTGTAATTTTATGAACTGGATCGGTATGTGGAAGTGCATGTGCAACTAATGCGTGGCCACCTTCGTGGTAAGCGGTTATACGGCGCTCTTCTTCAGTCATTAATCTGGTCTTACGTTGTGGGCCAGCCATAACTCGATCAATTGCTTCATCTAACGCGGCATTTGTAATTACCTTTGCATTCTCACGAGCGGTAAGTAGCGCAGCTTCGTTTAATACATTTGCTAGATCTGCTCCAGTGAATCCTGGTGTGCGCTTTGCAAAATCCGCTAATTTAACTGACTTTGCAACAGGCTTATTCTTTGCATGAACTTCAAGAATTGCGGTGCGGCCCTTTAAGTCCGGACGATCAACGGGGATCTGCCGATCAAATCTTCCTGGGCGAAGCAGCGCTGGATCCAGAACATCTGGTCTGTTAGTCGCAGCAATCAAAATAACTTGGCCGTTAGCTTCAAAACCATCCATCTCGACTAATAACTGGTTCAGTGTTTGTTCGCGTTCATCATGTCCGCCACCAAGTCCAGCTCCACGTTGGCGACCTACTGCATCAATTTCATCAACAAAAATAATTGCTGGCGCATTTGCTTTTGCCTGCGCAAACAAATCACGAACTCTGGAAGCACCGACTCCGACAAACATTTCGACAAACTCAGAACCTGAAATGGAATAGAACGGAACATTTGCTTCACCAGCAACTGCGCGCGCTAACAGTGTTTTACCCGTTCCTGGTGGACCATAAAGCAGAACGCCCTTGGGAATTTTTGCACCAATATCTTGATATTTCTGTGGGGCTGCTAAGAAATCTTTTATCTCAGTTAGCTCTGCCACCGCTTCGTCTGCACCCGCTACATCAGCAAAGGTATTTTTTGGCATCTCTTTTGTTTGTAGCTTTGCTTTTGATTTTCCAAATGAGAAGACTCGGTTTCCGCCTTGAGCATTTCCCATAAAGAGAAGTAATAGGAAGCCAATCAATAAGAGTGGCAAAATGCTTAATAGTATTGAAACAAATATTGATTGAGTTGCAACCTTTACATCCCACTTATTTGGTGGTGGGTTACTGGTCAAGAGTTCAATTATTTGAGGTTCTTCACCTGAAACGTATGAGGCATAAATCTTCTTTGAACCTTTAACATAATTTCCAGGCTTTAAAATAACTTCAATCTTCTGTTCGCGATCTACTACAAGTACAGAATCAACCTTATTTGCTGAAATTGCTGCAAGAACTGTGGAGGTTTCAACCTTTGTGAATTTATCGCCGCTTGAAGAGAGGCGGCCAAAGAAGCTAACAAGAATTAAGGCGAGAATAATCCAGAAGAGTGGTCCGCGCAGAACCTTGCGGGCACGCGCTTTGGTGAAGGTAACTTTCTTTTTACCTTTTGGCTTAACACTTTTCTCTGATTTTTTTTCGCTCATGAATACATATGCTTTGCCAGAACGCCGATGAAGTCTAAATTGCGATACTTCTCATTAAAATCAAGACCGTATCCGACAACGAATTCTGTTGGGATATCGAATCCTACATATTTAACATCCACTTCAACTTTTGCCGCTTCAGGCTTGCGAAGCATTGTCAGAATTTCTACGCTCTTCGCGCCACGCGATTCAAGATTTGCTTTTAACCAACCAAGAGTTAAGCCAGTGTCAACTATGTCTTCAACGATTACTACTTCACGACCGGTGATGTCACGATCTAAGTCTTTAAGAATTCGGACTACACCACTAGATTTTGTTCCAGATCCGTAAGAAGAAACTGCCATCCAATCCATCTCGATGTGACGTTGTAATGATCTTGCAAAATCTGCCATTGTCATAACCGCACCTTTAAGCACGCCAATCAAAAGTAGGTCTCTTCCTTCGTAATCTTTTTCAACTTGCACCGCTAATTCTTTAAGGCGCAACCGAATTTGTTCTTCAGTAACGATTACGCGTTCAATGTCTTTGCCAGTTGTTGCTAGATCCACGAGGAGATTCTCTTTCTACTTTTCAGGCTGATTAGGTTATGGTTTCGAGAGCGAAAGTCTGCCCGAAATTCTGCAAACCTTCACACCACCAGGTAGGGAAGTGTGGCCCTGCCCACGCCAATCACTCACAAAAGCTTCAATAGGCGCTAAATGTGTGGCTGAAATGCTCCCGGAAGGCGCCCCAGCGGCATAAATAGCCAGCCTTAACACTCTGCTTCGGACAGCGATTGGTAGGTCGGCCAAGAGCGAAATTTCGATATCCGCTGGATCTACTTCACCAAAAACTCGTTCTGCCCATTCGTCTAGCGCGGTTGCATCCTCTCGCAAAATCTTTGCTGATCTAGAAAGTGCATCAATAATTCCTGGACCAATTTCTTTTTCAATTAATGGCAAGATACTTTCACGCACCCGCACTCTTGTGAATTCGGTATTTAAGTTATGCGGATCGTTCCAATATTCAATTCCAGATTCAACACATGCAGCTTGCGTAGTGCTGCGGTCAACATTTAAAAAGGGCCTGATAAAAGGGCCAGAAATTTCTGCCATTCCAGAAAGTGACTTAGTTCCAGATCCACGAGCAAGTCCTAGTAAAACACCTTCTGCTTGATCATTCTTGGTATGGCCTAATAAGAAAACTTTGGCACCATAAGTTTCGAGAGCTTGTTGGAAAACTAGATGCCGAGCACGCCTTGCAGAAGCTTCAATTCCATCTGTAACTACTACATTTGCCTTGCCAACAAAAATATCTGAATATCCAATTGATTTTAGTTTTTTCTTTGTGCTTGCAGCAACTTCGGCAGAATTTTCTTGAAGATTATGATCAACAATTACTGCTACTAAATCTAAATTAAAATCAGCCGCCTCTAATTTTGCGACAATTGCTAATGCCAGTGAATCTGCTCCACCCGAAACTCCAATACAAACCTTAGAATTTGCATCTAGTTTTTGAAACCAGAAGCGAACCGCGTTACGCAGTTCAAGTAATGCCGGGGTTTTAACGCTCACATGGAGCACTCTATAAAACTATTAGACCCGACCGCCAGATGGCATTAAACCCTTAATGCTGTACATATTTGAGTAAATGAGCCCAACTCTTTTGGAATTTGCTTCCCACATCATGCCATTCCCCGCATAAATAGTTATGTGGTGGATGTTTTGCACTGAACCATCATAAGAATAGAAAAGGAGATCTCCTGGAAGTAATTCACTAAATGGCACACGCTTTGTAGCAACAAAATAGAGTGCCGCATTTAAGCGACCCCAAGTTGGCCAACCTAGACCCGCATCTTTATATGCTGCATAAACCAGGCCAGAACAATCAAAGGAATTTGGACCTTGTGCTCCCCAAACATAAGGTTTAACCGGGTTGCGAGCTAAAACTTGTTTCTTGGCATAAGCAACTGCTTTAGTTCTAATTGCTTCAGTCGATCGAATTGTCGTACGTCCAGTAAAGCCCTTATTTGGCCAGACCTTAAATTGATTTGGAGTTCTTGTCGCTGTTGCTGCATTTGATTCTTCTAGAAGCGCAAGCTGGCGTTGGACCTCGAGAGAAACTCTAAAGTTCTTAGCCTTAGAAAGTTCGGCAGCTAATTTATTCTGAACCGCGCGAAGTTTATCTACCTCTTTTTGTTGAGCAGCTTTTGCCTGATCTGCAACTTTCTTGGTTTCCGCTACTTTGACTGTAGCTACTTCTTGGGCTGCTTTTGTTCTATCAGCTTCTAACTTCGCAACCCTCGCAATAGCTTCCGCCGCTTTGAAACGCTTTAGCGCAACAGTATTGGTGTTTCCAATATTATCTAGCGTCGTAAGTTGATCAATTAAATCTTGTGGCCCATTTGCACTGAGTAATACATTTATATTTGTTAAGTCGCCGCCCAGTTTGTACGCGTTCGAAGCCATTTTTCCAATAACAGTATTTGCCTTGCTAACTTCAGCCTGAGTTTTTATTGCATGGACTGCAGCAGCATCTGCATTTGCTTTAGCAATTCTTAACTCGGCAAGGGCTTTGTTGTACGCCACCTGCGCTGTGTATGCAATCGCTGCAAGTTGATTCAGTGTTTTAGTTGCACTACTTAATACCGCGGCTGCTTTTTTCGCAGCAGCTTCTTTTGCTGCCTCTTCCTTCTTGGCAGCATCTATCTGAGCCTTGGTTGGTTTTGGAGTTTTTGCTGAAACCAAATCTGCGTTAAGCGTCGTAAAAGAAAATGCAAGCACCAAAAATGCACTTGTTATTTTTCTCGACATCGGACAATAATAAAGGTTTAACCTGAGAATTAATGGAAATTAAGGCGTTGTGTCGCTAATTAGCAACATCTCGTCTTTTAAACAAAATCGCTGCAAGACCGCCACCAATAATTAGATATCCCAAGGATATTGCCAACGAATGTTTGTAGCTTGAATTCAAACCGCCCCCAGAACTTAGGTTCTGGAAATTGAATCCAGGTAGCCATTTCACTGTGCTCTTGACTAAAGCTCCCAGAATATTCTCAAGGATTAAACTCCAAAGAACTCCGACTGCTATTGCGCTAATCGGGGATCTCAAGAGGAGGCCTAGGATCATTCCGAAGGCACCGTAGCAAAGTGTGGAAATAAAAATATTTAGCGTGTTTTCGAATAACAGCTGCATCGCAGCAGATGTTCCCCAAGAAGTTGTATCTACTTTTGCTCGCCCAGAAAGTGCATATGAGATAGCAATACTAAGCGCACCTGCAAATAGCACCATTACTAAGGCAAATAATTTCATTGCAATAAATTTTCCAGCCAATATCTTCATCCGCGAAGGTTGGCGAACAAGCAAATTTCGCAGCGTTCCAAGGGAATACTCCTGAGCGGTTTGTGAAGCGAAAATGCAGAGTGAAACTATGCCAAGGAATACTCCGACTAATTGAAAACCATTAATAAGCCCTGTGGGATTACTTAATTCAGCGGCACTAATTCGTTCGCCTCGTTCTGAATTTCCATTTTCAGAATCAATCATTAAGAAAATTATTGAGGTAAATAGCGCTGTTAATCCACCAACTGTGGCAATTGTTCCTAATAAGAGTGAAGGGCGTCGAAGTTTGCGAAGCTCTGCAATAACAACACGAATCATTAGTTCTCTCCTGTCATTTCAAAGAACGTTTCTTCGAGCGTTGGCAGGACCACTGATATCGAAGCCAGAGTTATGCCCGCTTCAAATGCCATTCGATTAATTGCTGCACTTGCCTCTTGCCCTGCTTCAATATGTAAACTTCCATTAACAATTGAGTTAGTAAATCCAGACTCACTTAGTTTTTTCGCGAGAGTGTTTAGATCGACTTCATATTCTGGCTTAGCAATAATTATTGGCTTCTGACCGGAGAGCAGCTCTTGGGTTCGGCCAGAGAAAATAACTTTTCCTTCACGCAACATAACTAGGTATTCACAGATCATTTCTAATTCGCTAAGAATGTGTGAAGAAACAAAAACTGTTGTTCCAGTATCAGCCAAATCACGAATGATTCCGCGAACTTCCTGAATTCCCGATGGATCAAGGCCGTTTGTAGGTTCATCTAATATTAATAATTTTGGGTTCGGTAGAAGTGCGGCCGCAATTCCTAATCGCTGTTTCATTCCTAATGAGTAAGTTTTAAATTTTGAACCGCCACGATCTGCTAAATCAACTTTTTCTAGTAATTGATCGACTCTTGAAAGTGGAAAACCACCAAGCTCTGCCAATACTTTTAGATTTTCACGTCCCGACAAAGCTGGATAAAAGGCTGGGCCTTCAATCATTGCGCCAACAAAAGGTAAATATTTTTCAGGGTGCGAAATACTCTCTCCCAAAACAGTTGCAGTTCCACCTGAAGGTGTAATCAGCCCCAATAACATTCGAATCGTTGTTGTTTTGCCTGAACCATTTGGGCCAACAAAGCCACAAATTGAACCTTCGGGCACAACGAAGTTTCCATGCGATAGCGCTGCTCGATCACCATACATTTTTGTTAAATCGGAGGCTGTTATCGCCGCTTTTTCCATGGTCGCACCCTATCTACTAAACTTCGCGCATGACTCATCAGCATCGACCTTGGGGATATTCCAATTCTTCTGGTTCCACTGACGGAAATATTCCTGACTGGCAGTTACATGAAGAAACACTTGCAGTAAGAGCCGGTTTAGCTAGATCTGGTTTCGGTGAAACTGGCGAAGCAATGTATTTAACAAGCGGATACACATACGACACAGCAGAACAAGCAGTTCATTCATTTACTGATGAAATTGATCATTTTGTTTACAGTCGTTTTGCAAACCCAACAGTCTCGATGTTTGAACAACGCCTTGCAGCAATAGAAGGTGCCGAATTCTGCGTTGCAACAGGATCTGGTATGTCAGCGATGTTTGCATCAATTGCTTGCATGGTGGAAGCAGGAGATCGTGTTGTTGCTGCTGCTTCAATGTTTAGTTCCTGCTATGTAGTGCTATCTGAAATTCTTCCTAAATGGGGAATTAAAGTTGAATTTGTAAAAGGTAACGATAAAAAGACCTGGGAGAAAGCTTTAAGCGAAAAAACTAAAGTTGTATTTATCGAGACTCCAAGCAATCCCATGTTAGAAATTGTTGACTTAAAGATGGTTAGCGATTTGGCACATAACGTCGGAGCAACGGTAATTGTTGACAATGTAATGGCATCCCCAGTTCTACAGAAGCCGCTACAACACGGTGCAGATGTAGTTATGTATTCCGCGACAAAACATATTGATGGTCAGGGTCGAGTTCTAGGTGGCGCCATTCTTGGTAGCTTTGACTACATTCAAAATTATTTAAATCCATTTATACGTCATACCGGACCAACCCTCAGCGCTTTCAATGCTTGGGTTTTAGTAAAGTCACTTGAAACACTTTCAATGCGCGTAAGTAAGATGAATGAAACAGCACAGCTAATTGCCGAGTTTTTAACTACCCAATCCAAAGTAACTTCAGTTAATTACCCTGGTCTTAAGTCACACAGTGGTTACGAAATTGCCCAAAAACAAATGTTGGGGGCTGGAACAACTTTGAGTTTTGAAATAGCTGGCGGATCAAAAGAGCTATTTAAGGTGATGGATGCGCTAAAAGTTATCGATATTTCTAATAATTTGGGAGATAGCAAATCTCTTATTACTCATCCAGCTTCAACTACTCACCGCAGATTAGATGCCGCAACTCGTGAATCTATGGGAATAACAGATTCTTTAGGTCGCTTGTCAGTCGGCTTGGAACACTCTTCGGATTTGATTAAGGATTTACAACAAGCGCTGCGATAACGAGAAGTAACGAATAAACGCTTAAGTATGTGATCGACCATTGAAATAACTTTGCCGCAGCCTTATTGGAATCAGGTCCATCAATCTTTAGTAATTCGCGGCCAAATCCAAGTGCAATTACGAGAGTAATTACCCAACACCACCATGGAAGTTTTTCACTCCAATTCACGCCAAGGGAAGCCAGAACCATTCCTATCGTGTGGAACCACATCTGTTTCTCAACAGATTTAATTGATGCAACCACTGGCAACATTGGAATTCCAGCAGCCGCATAATCGTCTTTGTATTTGATTGCTAAAGCCCAAAAGTGTGGTGGCGTCCAGAAGAAAATAACCAAGAAGAAGAGCCATGCAGTTAATGACAAGGAATTTGTTACAGCAGCCCAACCAATTAGAACAGGCATGCATCCAGCAATTCCACCCCAAACAATATTCTGCGATGTTCGCCGTTTAAGTCCGATGGTGTATCCAAAAACATAAAAAATAATTGCTGCTGCAGTCAGAACTGTTGCCCACAACGTTGTGAATATTGAGAATATTGTTAGCGAAACAATTGTTAGGGCTGATGCGAAAATAAATGCCTGGGTTTCACTTATTGCACCACTGACTATTGGGCGCTTAGAAGTACGCACCATTAAGCGATCAGAATCAACTTCAATAATCATATTAAATGCATTTGAAGCACCTGCCGCAAGGGTTCCGCCAATTAAGGTCGCAATAGTTAATCCAAGAGGCGGGACACCTTTTGCGGCAAGAAATAGTGCGGGTAATGTGGTGACTAATAACAGTTCTACAACTCGCAATTTCATTAGAGCGATATAAGGCGAGATTTTTAGATTGCGCACGAACCTAGCCTACTGCCGCTATTTCAAGCGGTTTAGCGATAGTTGCCAACATCTTGTCAATTATATTTCTTGCCCGATCCCGCGAATTTTCAGTTGGAGTTACACGATTTGCGATAATCGCAAATACATATTCACTTTCTCCAGCTTCAACATACCCAGCCAGAGTTACGGATCTATTTATCCAACCAGTTTTTGCTTTAACTAAACCTTTTGCGGCTGATCCATATTCCTGAAACCTTTTCTTTAAAGTTCCAGTTTTACCAGAAAGTGGAAGACCGTCATAAATCGCTTGGAACTGTGGTTCACTTCTAATCTTGAGCAAGAGCTCAGCAATTGTTCGGACAGAAACTCGGTTTTCACGTGAAAGCCCACTGCCATCAAAAACTTTTAAGCCAGTCGAATCAACGTCTAATAATTCCAAAGTTTCTTCAAAGACCATATTCAAACTTTCGTCATCACGTGAATAGCCCATCTCAACGGCAGCATTCCTCGCTAAGCGATCGGCTAAAACATTGTCACTCCACAGAAGCGTAAATTCCAAGATTTCGCGCAATGTGGGCGATGTAATTCTTGCAATCTCTGTTGGTTCTTGATCAGGGACTACTGGTGGTTTAGAGATTCTTTCAAATTTTATTTTGTTTCCATAAAAAATTCTTAGGCTCTTGATATCTGCATCAAACATCCCGTTAAACTTAATTTTCAAGCCAGAAAAGCCATCTCGATTCTTTGCAATTTCATTAATAAGTTTTGTAGATAGAGCACGGTTAAATTTCTTTGAATCTCGCGAGCTAGTAGTTAACCAAGGGTCGCGCTCTCCTTGCATCATAAAAACATCTGGATCATTGGTTGAACTAATCGTTGTGTGGAAAACTTTCTCTGGCCCGAAAGCTGTTATGGCTGCAGTTGCCGAGATTAGTTTTAATACTGACGCCGGGGCTCGTGGCACATCTGCGAAATCTGAATAAATCTCGGTCTGTGTTGTTGGATCAAAAACGATGATTCCTGGTTTTGCAAGAGTGGGTGAAGTAGCAAGTTTTTTAAAGGAACTAGGAACTGAAAGCGCATGTGCATTTGGTGTTGATGACACTAATAAACCAATAATTGATGTAACGGATATCATTTTTCGTAGAAACAATTTATTTCACAACTTTCTTGCTAAATCTGCCTTGCGAGATTGCTGCGCCAAGAATAACAATTGCACCACCAACTGGCTCATGCCAGGTGATGTTCTCGCCCAGGAAAATCCATCCAATAAACACCGCAACAACTGGAGTTAAGTAAGTAACAGAACTCGCGACTGAACTTCCTGCTCGTTCAACTATTTGGAAATTCCAGATATAGGCCAGGCCACTACCGAAGATCCCAAGTGCCATCATTGCTAATACCGGACCAAAACGATATTCATTCTTAGCAATGCCATCCACTAAATAAAATGGAAGAAGTGTTATGGCGCCGGCCGTCACTTGACCTGCAGCAAGTGCCTCTGCCCGTAATTTCAGTGGAGTTAAATACTTTTTGATTATTGGGAATGAAAGACCATAGCAAGTGATTGCAGCTAGAAGCGCAATGACGCCACTTGTTGAACCAGCACCAAGCCCATTCCAAATACCCAATACTGTCAAAACTCCAATTCCACCAAGGACCAAACCAATAATATGTTGGGCTGCGATTTTCTCAGATCTAAAAAATATAAAAAGAAATAAAAGAGTTGTTAATGGCGTACAAGCATTAATGATTCCAGCAAGAACTGTTGTAACTTGTTGCTGGGCATATGCAAATAAAAATCCAGGAAAAACATTTAGAAGCAGTGAAACGACCCAGAGAATAAACCAAGTTTTTGAATCACTTGGAAGTTTGATGCCACGGATTTTTACAATAAGCAGCAGAATCATTGCGCCAAGGGCGCATCTTCCAAAAGCAACGCCAACCGGATTTAGGAATTCAAGCCCTAATTTGATAAAGACAAAGGAAGATCCCCAGACTAAGCCAAGTAGTAAATAAATAGGGAGCCAGGATTTTTGCTTCATGCAAACTCCCCCTAATGTTTGGGTATGACTACCGCCGAAATTGGACCTGGGGAATTCTATCCAGTGGTTGGTGTTGGTCCACATCCAAAACCATGGCCTGAAGCAAATCATTTTGATCCAGAGCTTCTTGCAAACGGAGACCGCAGAAATGTTTTAGATCACTACCGTTACTGGAGCGTCGAAGCAATAGTCGCTGATTTAGATACGAAGCGACATGATTTACAGATTGCAATTGAAAATTGGCAGCATGATTTGAATATTGGATCAGTAGTTCGCACTGCAAATGCATTCAACGTTTCAAAAGTTCACATCGTTGGTAAACGCGATTGGAACAAGCGTGGTGCAATGGTTACAGATAAATATCTCCATGTATTGCACCATCCAACTGTTGGTGATTTTCAAATTTGGTGTAACGAAAATGATGTTCCGATAATTGGAATTGATAATTTGCCAATTTCGAAAGAATTGGAAACTATGAACTTGCCGAAAAAATGCGTTCTCTTCTTTGGGCAGGAAGGTGCTGGAATGTCAGATGAGGCTGTTGACATTTGTGAAACAGTTCTTGCAATCAGACAATATGGTTCTACAAGATCAATGAATGCTTCTGCTGCTGGTGCAATTGCTATGTATGCCTGGGCGATGCAACACCTAAACAATTAATCTTCTTTAATTACTTCTTCCACTGCCTTTACGCGACGCCGAATCTCTTCAGCTTCATCTTCGCGACCCAATGAATGCAGGACATCAGCCATCCGGCCTTCGATTTCCAGGATAAATTCGAAATCTCTATTCTCGTTATCAGTTGCAATTTCTAGAACGCGATCTAAAGTATTTAAGCCCTCTTCACCTTGTCCTGCAACTATTTGGGCCTTACCTAATTCTAAAAGGGAATATGTTTCACGATAATGGTCGTGCGCAGTAACGAAGACATCTAAGGATTTCTGTGCAGAAATTAGTGCTGCTTCGCCATCGCCAATCTCGGTTAGGCAGTGCGCAATTTTCTGATCGCACCTTGCAACATTTATAACTTCTTTTAACTTCTTAAACAGTGCACGCGCTTCTTGAAATGATTCCAAAGCTTGCCCATAGTTTTTTAATTCCCGCTGTGCGCATCCAATTAAATGTAAATCATTTGCGGCGCCACTGTCATTTCCATCAACTAAATGCTCTTGAACGCATTCAGACATACATTCAATAGTCTTCTCATATTCCTTCGAAGAGAACCACCATTCACCAAGTGTGCAAGCTAAATCAATTGCTAGTGGAGATTTGGATTCGCGAAGTAAATCAACAGCTTTACTCATTGCGTTTGCTGCTTCGCTCATTCGCTTTAATTGATTTAAGTTATAACCAATTGCAGAATATGCCTGAGCTAAACCATCTGATGGAACAACTGAACCAAGTTCGGTGTAAATATCTCGAGCAGTTTCCGCAAGTGCGAGCGCTTCGTCATATTGCCCACGCGCATAAATTCGAGCACTCAATTCGTAGTAAGTATTTGCACGATCTAGCCCTTGGGTTTCTGGAATTCGCTCCCAAAGCATCTCCTCCGTGACAATGTCTTCCGTTGAATCCTCGTCCTCGCCCATGGCAAAGACTCTAGCAATACCTATCGCCCGACGCATTGCTAGGGGTATAGTTCCGACACGTGCGTTTCTTAAATACTCCAAGCCACGACCTGACCTATGACGATGTCTTCATGGTCCCTAGCTCATCGCGAATTGCCAGCCGCATGGACGTTGATCTTTCAACTCACGATGGCACTGGAACCACAATCCCAATTGTCGTTGCAAATATGACAGCAATCTCTGGCCGCCGAATGGCTGAAACGATTGCTCGCCGTGGCGGAATCGCAGTGATCCCTCAGGATATTCCCATTGAAATTGTGAGTGATGTAATTAAGTGGGTTAAGTCAAGGCACAACTTCTTTGATACCCCAGTAACCCTGTCGCCTACTGAAACCGTTGCAGATGCCGTTGACTTAATTAACAAGCGCGCACATGGTGCGCTAATAGTTGTTGAAAACGGTCGCCCTGTTGGAATCGTTACTGAAGCCGATTGTGAACGAGTTGACCGCTTTACTCAACTTCAACTTATTATGAGCAAAGATTTGGTAACTGTTCCAGATTCAATTGAACCGCGCGAAGCATTTGAATTTCTAAATAGCGAGCGCCGTAAATTAGCTCCGGTAGTAGATAAGAGTGGAAATCTTGTTGGAATTTTGACGCGCACAGCTGCGCTTCGTGCAACTCTCTACCAACCTGCAATAGATAAGAATAATAAATTGCGAGTTGCATGTGCTGTGGGAATTAATGGTGATGTTTCGGCGAAAGCAAAAGCACTAATAGATGCTGGGGCAGATGTTTTAGTTGTTGACACTGCGCATGGACATCAAATCAAGATGATTGAAGCGCTTAAGTTAATTAGGGCGCTCAAGCCCAATATTCCAATCGTTGCTGGAAATGTTGTCACTGCTGAAGGAACTAAAGCCTTGATTGAAGCTGGAGCAGACATCGTAAAAGTTGGCGTTGGTCCTGGTGCAATGTGCACGACTCGAATGCAAACCGGTGTTGGTCGTCCACAATTTTCTGCCGTTCTTGAGTGCGCTTCCGAAGCAAAGAAGCACGGGAAGCATGTTTGGGCCGATGGTGGAGTCCGTCATCCCCGCGATGTTGCACTTGCACTTGCTGCCGGTGCCTCGCAAGTAATGATCGGATCTTGGTTTGCGGGAACATTTGAGTCACCAAGTGATTTAAATAAAGATGCAACAGGGCGCCTATACAAAGAGTCTTTTGGAATGGCATCTGCGCGCGCAGTTGCGGCAAGAACTTCAAATGATGGCGCCTTTGATCGCGCCCGTAAGGCGATTTTTGAAGAGGGTATTTCCTCTTCAAGAATGTATATCGATCCCGCGCGTCCAGGAGTTGAAGATTTATTGGATGAAATTATTGCTGGAGTCAGATCTTCATTTACCTATGCAGGTGCAACAACCATTAATGATTTCTCGGAGCGAGCAGTTATTGGAATTCAATCTGCTTCTGGTTATGCCGAAGGACGCCCGCTACACACAAGTTGGTAGTTAAGCTTTATTCTCTTGTTTTGCAATAATTTTTCTTGATAACAAGATATGACCGAAGAAACCTATTGCTAGCGCAAGAATTACACCGATATTTGAATACGCCCACGGTCCATCTTTCCCACCAATTAAGCCTAAGAAATATCCCTGCCATGAGAGCCAACTAGCAAACGTGTTTGTTACAAATCCCCAACCAACTAGCGCGCCGATTGCAACTAATGAAAGAGAGCGCAGATTCCAAGAACCATAAATACCTTTTGGATTAAACAAATCTGCTTCTTTATAATCTCGCTTGCGCATAATTACA